>DATEHJ010000110.1:0-12023 GCA_035279645.1 Gemmatimonadaceae bacterium | reverse complement strand
GTGAAAAAGGCGCAGCCCACCGGCAGCTCACGCGCAACTCGCTAACGGTCTCGAACGAGCCATGGCTGGCCACTCGACCCCGGTACCTCCGCTTGCGGCGCAGGGGCATCTCGCGGTGACGGAACCGGAGCTGATCGCGTGGGGCGAGCGGTTTGGCCGCGCGGCGCGTCCGCCGCTCGTCGTCACGCTCAGCGGTGAGTTGGGTTCGGGGAAGACGACGCTCGCGCGTGCGATCTGTCGCGGTTACGGCGTGCCTAACGATGTAACGAGTCCGACCTTCACCCTCGTTCACGAATTCTCTTCGGCGCGCTCGATGGTCTTTCATCTCGACCTGTATCGTCTCCGCGGCCCCGACGAGCTCGCGAATCTGGGTTGGGACGACATTCTCGCCGCGGACGCGTTGATCCTGA
The DNA here is from genome assembly GCA_035279645.1 of Gemmatimonadaceae bacterium. Taxonomy (GTDB): domain Bacteria; phylum Gemmatimonadota; class Gemmatimonadetes; order Gemmatimonadales; family Gemmatimonadaceae; genus AG2. Next base: position 11,613 of record DATEHJ010000110.1, on the reverse strand, counting down.
TCGAGTGGCCAGAGCGCGCCGGCGAGCTCCTTCCGCCCGACCATGTCCCGATTCATCTGCAACACCTGCCAAACGACCCTTCGCGGAGGCTGGTCTATGCCGGCGGCCACGTCGGCGAAGTGAAGTTCGGAGACCACTCGTGATCACGCTCGTCGTCGATGCCTCGACCTATGTCGGAACTACGGCCGTGCTGCGCGACGGACGGGTCGTCGCCGAGGGAGAGGCCGCGATGCGAGGCCGAGAGTCCGAAGCGCTCATGCCCACGGTGGCGGCGGTGTTGGCGCGCGCGCGAGTTAGACCGCGAGATCTGTCTCGGCTGGTGTGCGGGTCTGGGCCGGGAAGCTTCACGAGTCTTCGCATCGCCGCGTCGATTGCGAAGGGGCTCGCGGTGGGAATCGGATGCCCGCTGTTCGCCGTTTCGTCGCTCGCGCTGCTGGCGGCGGGGGATGGCGCACCACCGCCCGGTCGCTACGTCGCGGTGCTCGACGCCCTGCGCGACGAGGCGTACGTTGGCGGCTACGAGGTCGAAAAGAGCGGGGCCATCACGGTGATTTTCGCCGAGCGTCTCGTAAGGCAAAGCGAAGTCAGACAGCTCGCTTCCAGCCTGGGCGGCATAACGGTTGGCCCGGGACAGAACATCGGCCGTGCGCCACATGCGCGCGGGGCATCGGCGCTCGAGTCTCTCTTCGCGACGCAGGGACCCGTCGACCTGGCAACTTGGGAGCCGCGGTACGGGCGCAAGGCCGAGGCGCAAATGCGCTGGGAAGCCACGCACGGCCAACCGCTTCCACTCGGCGGCAGTGCGACATGATCAGGAGCATCCGGCGGGTACAGGAGCGGGACATTGCGTCGATAGCCGCGATCGAGCGTTCGACATTCTCCGATCCCTGGTCGGAGAGCTCGTTCCGGGATGTCGTCGCGCACTCACGGATGTACTTCGCGTGTGTTTGCGAGAGCGCGGCGGTAGATCGTGGCGCTGGACGCGTGCTCGGTTATGTTGTCGCTTGGTTCGCGGGAGGTCAGGGTGAGATCGCGAATCTGGCGGTCGATCCCGAATTGCGTGGCCAGGGCATCGGATCGTCACTGCTCGATGCGGCCCTCGACGAAGCGAGGCAGCAGGGCACGGAGGAGGTTTTTCTGGAGGTGCGAAACTCGAATATGCGCGCCCGGCAGCTGTACGAATCGCGTGGCTTCGTGGAGGTCGGTCGCCGACGCCGCTACTATCGGCATCCCGTGGAAGATGCCGTCATTCTGCGACGAACGGAGCCAGCCGCAGTTAATCCACATTCGGATCGGTAGTTCACAACTTATTGAAATAGCAAGTCTTGAAGGTGTTCGTCGAGAAATGATCCGAAGTGCGGAATTTCGATGGTATGTTCGCTTGGGTTGGATGACACTGTACGCGGCGAGATCGAGGAACCTCTCGCCAGGAGGATTACGTGAGCCGTAGCCTGAACAAGGTGACGCTGATCGGAAATCTCGGGAACGACCCCGAGGTGCGATCGACAGCGGGTGGAAGTCGTGTGGCAACATTCTCTCTCGCAACGAGTCGTACCTGGAACGACGCCGCGGGTGCGAAGCAGGAGAAGACGGAGTGGCATCGGTGCGTCGTCTGGAACTCGAAGGCGTCGCAACTAGCCGACATCGTCGAGCGATATGTGAAAAAGGGCGACAAGATCTACGTCGAAGGGCGCATCGAGTACCGGCAGTGGCAGGACAAGGACGGGCAGACACGATACAGCACCGAGATCAACGTGCGTGAGCTCATCATGCTTGGTGCGCCACGCGGCGGTGGCGGTAGCAGCGATGGCGATGGCGAAAGCGCGAGCCCACGCCCGAGTCGTGCTGCCGCGGGCCAGAAGGCCAAAGCGCCCGGGGGAGGTGACGATTTCGAGGATTTCCCCGGGGCACTCGAGGACGAAGACGACGACCTACCGTTCTAGCCGCTTTCATCCAAGTCAATCGTTAGAAATCTGGAGCCGCCGCAGGGCGGCTCTCGTTTCTTCCGGGCAGGCAATTCGTCATTTGGGTGCGGATAACCGCGGACAACACGACCGAACCGGAGTGCTTCTATGCTCTGCCGAGCAGCTCGCAGCGAGCAGGCTCACATGAAGATTCGCACGACGAGCGTTGCCGTTGCGGCTGCGCTTGTCTTTGCGCTGCTCGGCACGACGAAAGTTGGCGCGCAGGAGGCAAATCCGAGCGCGCACACAGTGAAGCGCGGTGACACCCTATGGGATCTCGCGAAGCTGTATCTCGGTGATTCCTTCATGTGGCCGGAGATCTATCGGCTGAACACCGACATCATCGACGACCCGCACTGGATTTATCCAGGCGAGGTTCTGAAGCTGCCGGCTCCGGGAGCCACTCCGACTGTTGCCGAAGCTCCGCCGGTCAAGCAAGCCGGCGAGCCAATGGCCACGGTTCCCCCGCCCACCGCGGCGCCGGTCCAAGTCGAGGCACCGGTTCCAGGTGCCCCAGCGCCGACGCCGGTCGCGTCATCTGCGACGGGGACACCAATTCCAGTTTATGAGCCCCCACCGGTTCTTGACGGACCGACCGTTTTTCCGCGGCAGCGCTTCGACATGGCGCCGTCCAAGCGAAAGAAGACTCCTGCCGCCCCCATGCCGACGGTGACTCTCGGCACTTTCGTCTCGGCGCCATTCGTCGATCGGGGTGGTGGCCCGCGCGGGTACGGTCACATTCAGAAGGTGGTGAACCTGTCGGTCACGCTCTCGGGACAGAACCCGAAGCAGCGCGCGCAGCTGAATGACGAAGTTTTCGTCGCACCACCCGCCGGCTCGGCCGCGGCGGAGGGCGATCGGTACGTCACCTACACGCTGGGCCCCACGATCGAGGGTATCGGACAGGTCGTCGTTCCCACGGGCGTCATCGAGGTCACGCGCGCGCCGCGCGACCGTGAGGCGGCGGTGGCGAAGGTCATCAAGATGTTCGGTGAAATACAAGCCGATCAGCGCTTGCTGCCTTACGACAGCACGTCGCTCCACATCTTTGGACACCCCGAGCCGGTTCGCGACTCCATTATTACAGAAGTGAAGCTGGTGCCGGGGATGCCGATCCTGCCGGGGCTGCAGGATTATCTCGTGATCGAAGTCACATCGCACGATGGCATCAAGATCGGCGACGAGTTCGAATTGTTCGTGCCGCATCAGCGCAGCTGGGGCGCGGAATTCGCCGATCCGGCGATACCGATTGCACGCGCGCAAGCGGTACGCGTCACGCCGTATGCGACCACGCTGATGATCACCGGCGAGCGCCACCCGAAAATCGAGGTCGGCACGCTGGTTCGTCGCGTCGCGACGATGCCCTAAAGGTCGCCCCGGGTGTAGATTGGGGCGACGCCATGATCGCGATCGCCCACTTCGTCGCCATCTCGCTGTACATCGGCGCGGCCGCACTCGCGGCGACGCCGTTCGCCCGTCCTGTGGGCGCGCCGGTTCGCGGTGTAATCACGCTGCTTGCAGGCGGCGTCTTGGCACATGGCGTGGCACTAGCACTCTTTGCGCGGAGCGTCGGCGCGGTACCACTCACGGGCCTCGGACCAGCGCTCTCCTTTGCCGGCTTCCTACTGGCCGCAACGCTGCTGACCGTCGAGCTCCTCGCGCAGGAAGTCTCGCTCACGCTCGTCGCCGCGCCGCTGGCAGCGCTCCCCACGACGTTCGCGAATATCATCGGCCTCACGCCCGGACATGAGCCACCGGGAGTAAAAGGCGTTTGGCTCGTTGCGCACATCGCGTTGAGCTTTCTCGGAATCGCCGGATTCGCCACCGCGGCCGCCGCGGGGACGATGTATCTCATCGAGCGACGCGAACTGAAGTCGCGGCGCTTCGGCGCGATCTTTCGCTTCTTCCCACCGCTCGCCACGCTGGACCGCGTGAATCACGTCGCGACGATCACGGGTTGGCTCGGATTGACGTTGGGCGTCGCGCTCGCCGGTGCCTACTCCATCGCATATCGGGAGATGAACCTTCCCCAATTGATGTGGGGAACGGGCGCATGGGTCGCGGTGAGTGGGATCGCCGTCGGGCGGGTGCTCGGCGGTTGGCAGGCGCGCCGCGCGGCGGTGTACTCGAGCATCACGTTCGCGGCGGTGCTCGTGCTTTACGTCGCGATTCGTGTCGCCGGCCCGGCGGCGGGAAAGTTCTTATGAGCGCCACATTCAGCCTCCCGCTGGTGTTGGACGGCGGCTCGGTGATCGCGCTCGTGGTCGGTGGTGGAACCGTCGCGACGCGCAAGGTGGGCTCGCTGCTGGATGGGGGTGCGCTGGTGCGCGTCCGGGCCCCTCGCGTGAGCGACGAGCTCGTGCGTCGCGAAGCCACTGATTCGCACTTGCTCATCGAGCGTGAGCCGTACGACGCGTCGGCGATCGGTGACGCGACGCTCGTCGTCGCGGCGACCGACGAGCAGGCGCTCAACATGCAGATCGCCGCCGATTCGCGCCGCGCTCACCGGCTCGTGCTGGTCGCCGGCGATCCGGCCGCCGGGACGTGCGTGATGCCCGCCGTGCACCGATCGGGCGAGCTGCTCGTGGCGGTGACGTCCGGGGGCGTGCCGCGCGCCTCGGCCCGCGTGCGCGACGATTTGGCGCGGCGCCTCGACAATCGTTATGCGGCGGCGATTCGAGATCTCATGCGACTGCGCCAGCGATTGCTCCAGGACGACGATCGGGCGGCGTGGCGTTCGGCGGCGGACGCCCTTCTTGCGGACGATTTCTGCGAATCGGTCGAGAGTGGCGCCTTTTCGGAGCGCCTGGCGGAATGGCGATAATCGTCGTCGGTGTCAGCCATCAGGGCGCGGCGCTCGCCGTGCGCGAGAGGATCGCGTATCGGCCGGCGGAGCTTGTGCCCACGCTCGCCGCGCTGCGTGGCACGTGCGGGCTGCGCGAGGGTGTGCTCCTCTCGACCTGCAATCGCACCGAGTTTTATGCCGTCGAAGGCGATGGGGACACCGTGCCAGCTGTCTGGCGAGCGCTTTCGGAGCGTCTCGGCGAAGAGGCGTCCGAGTACGGTTACGTGCGACGCGATCGCGACGCGATCGCGCATCTGTTCCGCGTCGCCAGCGGACTCGATTCCATGGTGCTTGGCGAGGCGCAGATCCACGGTCAGGTGCGCGACGCGTGGGCAGCGTGCCGCTCCGAGTGCAGCGCGGTGCTCAACCGGCTTTTCCAGACGTCACTGCTCGTGGCCGGCCGTGTGCGAAACGAGACGACGATCGGCCGCGGCGCCGCCTCGGTGAGCTCGGCGGCGCTACAGCTCGCGCGACAGATCTTCGGCTCGTTGGCGGGACGTCGCGCGATGGTGCTCGGCGCGGGTGAGATGGCGGAGCTCGCGCTCGAGAACCTCGTGAATGAGGGCGTCCGCGCGGCGATCGTCGCTAACCGCACATTCGAGCGCGCCCAAGACCTTGCGGCGCGCCACGGCGCCCTCGCGATGCGCTATGACGAGTGCTGGGCGGCGCTGCACGAAGTCGACGTGTTGCTCTGTTCGACGGCCGCGCCGCGCCCCGTGGTCACGCTCGATCGTGTCCGGCCAGCCATCACGGGACGCCGCGATCGTCCGCTCTGCATCCTCGACATCGCCATGCCGAGGGACGTCGATCCGGCGGTCGGAACGCTGCAGCATGTTTTCCTGTACGATCTCGACGACCTTCGTGCCGTCGTCACGACAAACGTCGAACGACGCCGCGCCGAGCTCCCGACGGCCGAGGAGCTCATCGCACACGAAGTGGAGCGCTACTGGGAGTGGTTTGCCGGACTGTCCGCCGTCCCGGTGCTCACGCATTTTCGCGGCGAGATGGAGCGGCTTCGCGAGCGAGAGGTGGCGACGGCGTTGCGGCAGCTCGACCACCTCGGGCCCGCCGATCGCGCGGTCGTGGAGCAATTGTCCCGGTCCTTGATGAACAAGTTCTTACATGGGCCCACTGTGCGGTTGCGCGCCGCGGCGGCGAACGGCCGGGGACTGGGCATTGTCGACGCGGTCCGCTATCTCTTTGGTCTCGACGATTCGTCCGCGAATCGCGTCGAGAAGTGATCGAGATCACCACGCCTACCCGAGCCCGTGAAGTAACCGGAGTTCGAAATCCTCTCTCATTCTGAACCAGGAGACAACGAGTGCCGAGTGTACTAGTCACCGGGGGCGCCGGCTTCATCGGCTCGCACGTCGCGGACGTGTTCCTCGCTCGCGGCTATGCAGTCGACGTTCTCGATAACTTCTCGACAGGGCGCCGCGAGAACATCGATTCCCGCGTGCGCCTCCATGAGCTCGACATTCGCTCGCCGGAGGCAGCGCGGTTGGTGGAGCAGACGCCGTTCGACATCATCGTGCACCTCGCCGCACAGATCGACGTGCGCAAGAGCGTCGCCGATCCGGTGATGGACGCGAGCATCAACATCTGCGGCACGCTCAATCTCATCGAGGCGCTCCGCCGGAGTGGCCGCGGCACGCGCACACGCTTCGTGTTCACGTCGACCGGGGGCGCGCTGTACGGCGATTTCGTCGATCCGCCTAACGTTGAGAACTTCGCCAAGGATCCCGAGTCACCTTACGGGATCGCGAAGCTGAGCACCGAGTACTACCTCGCGTACTACTCACGCGTCCACGGTATGGACACCGCCGTCGTCCGTTTTTCCAACGTGTACGGGCCGCGGCAGGATCCGCATGGAGAAGCGGGCGTCGTCGCGATCTTCTGCGGACGTATTCTCGATGGACGTGCGCTCTCGGTGTATGGCGACGGCCAGCAGACGCGCGACTATGTTTTCGTCGGCGACGTCGCCGAAGCGACGGCGCTGGCAGGTACGCACTCGCTGCCTCGCCCAGAGCGGCTGGACGCGCGCGCGTTCAACATCGGCACCGGCGTCGAGACGAGCGTGATGGATCTGGCGCGTGTGTTGAAGCGCGCCGCGCGATCGGATGTCGCTGTCGAGCAACTGCCGAAGCGGCCGGGCGAGCAACAGCGATCCGTGGTCAGCATCGCGAAGGCCGGCTCGCTGCTCGGATGGCGGCCGAAGGCGACGCTCGAAGAAGGTCTGTCGCGGACCTTCGCCTGGTTTGCGGAACGTCACGCCGCCGCGCGTAAGGAGACGTCCGTTGGCACAGGAGCGCGGCGATGACGTTTGCGTCGCTGCTGCAGATCCGTGGGGCGGTGCCTGCCACGCCTGTTGAGCTGATTACCGGAGCGACGCCGCTCACCCAGGCCGTGCTCGCGATTCTCGCGTTTCTCTCGCTGTTGAGTTGGGCGATCATGTTCGCCCTCTGGCGCGAGCTCGCGAAAGCGCAACGCACGTCGCTCAAGTTCTTTCGGGATTTCGAGCGCGCCTCGCGTCTCGACGAAGCGGGCGCACTCGCCAAGGTCACTGCGCCTAACGCGCTGACGCGCTTGTTCATGCGGGCGGCGCACTTCGTCTCGGACACACGCGTGCGCAATCAGCAGACGCGCGAGCGCGACGCCGGCGAGGCGACGCGTGCCACGGCGACGCTGACGGGTTCGCAGGTCGAGACGTTGCACCTGCTCCTCGAGACGGATGCGATGACCGAGCGCGACCGCCTCGGACGGTTTCTCCCGTGGTTGGCGACGATCGGATCCGTGAGTCCACTCATCGGCCTGCTCGGCACGGTGCTCGGCGTCATCGATTCGTTCATCGGGATCGCGACGAAGGGCTCCGGGAACCTGTCGGCGGTTGCGCCCGGGGTGGCGACGGCGCTCATCGCGACGGCGGCAGCGCTCGCCGTCGCGATACCGGCGACCTTCGGCTACAACATCTTCGCCGGCCGGCTGAATCGCTTCGACGGAATGATGGAGAGCTTCGGCACGGCCACGATCGCGCTGCTCGTGCGCGAGGGACAGATCTGATGCCGCGAGGTGCCTAACGTGCCGCGCCGCCGTCGAGATCGTGTCGAGCTCAACGCCGATATCAATGTGGTGAATCTCATCGACGTCATGCTGCTCCTGCTCGTGATCTTCATGATCACGGCGCCGATGATGCAGGGTGGAGTCGACATTGCGTTACCGAAGGCGGAGGCGCGCCCGCTGGAATCGAAGGGAGGTCTGGTGGTGACGGTCACGAGGGCGGGGGAAATCCTCGTCGGCGACACGAAGATGTCGCTTCCGGAGTTTCGCGCTTCCTTTCGCGCGCTCGCGGCTCAGCAGTCGAAGCAGGGCGTGTATCTTCGCGCCGACAGCAACGTCGGCTATGGACTCGTGGTGCAGGTCCTCGCCGTGATGCGGGCGGCCGGGGTGGGGGACGTCGGACTCGTGACCGAACCGGAGGTGATTCGCTGATGGCCGGTGAGGCGCCCACGCCCGAGTCACTCCTGCCTAACGCGAGATCGACGATGGCCGGTCCGCTCACCGGCTCACTGCTGTTCCATGCCTTGCTTATTGCGACCTTTTTCTTTTTCCGCGCGTCAGCACCGCCCCCCTCGGCGCCGGTGTATCGGGTGGATCTCGTCGCGGCGCCCCCCGGTCCGCGCACCATCGGCGCCGTGAACACTCCGGCGCCGACGCCGACAGCTCCCACTCCACCGATCCGACCAAAGACGCCAGCTCACGACATGCCGGCGCCAAACGGCAAACCGCCGAAGAAGGCGGCGACGCCCGAGGCGACGCCGACGATCCCGACCGCGGCAAAGCCCGACACCAAGACGCCGGCACCTGCCGCTGGTGGCGAGACGGGCGGCCGAGGGGCCGACGTCGTGACGGTGAGCACGGGCGGGATCGAGTTCCCCTATCCGGGGTACCTCGAAAATATCGTCCGCCAGATCGCCTTGCGGTTTAAAACTTCCTCAAGAGGCGCGCTCCGCGCCGAAGTGTTTTTTCTCATCAATCGCGATGGCTCGGTGCCCCCGTCCAGCATCCGGCTCGTAACCCGATCGGGCGTGTACTCCTTCGACGCCGACGCGCAGGGCGCCGTCGAATCGGCGGCGAACGCCAAGGCCTTTGGTGCGCTCCCTGCTGGCTATACTGAGGAGTCGCTGCCAGTCACTTTCAAGTTCGATCCTCGACTACTCCGCTGACGTTCGTCCACTATTCTTGTTCGAGATGCGTCTTCCTCCGAGTCTGGCTCTTCTTCCGGTTCTCCTGCTGCCATTGCAGCGCGCGCGCGCGCAAGATACGACGCGTCGCGGTGTCACCATCGGGCTCAGCTACGATCCCACGTCGCGTCCGGGGATCGCCGTCCTCCCGGTGACCGGCTCGTCAGGCGATTCGGTGCGCGTGATTCTGCAGCGTGATCTGGACTACAGTGATCGCTTCACGATCGTGCCGCTCGACGCCGCGGATCCGTCGACGTTCCGGGGCACGAAGCCGGGCGCCGACCTGAATTATCCGCTTTTCGCCCGGCTCGGAGCAGCAGCGGTAGTGCAGGCAACGGTGGGCGACGGTTCGTTGCACGTCGCGCTGCACGACGTCGGCAAGGGCGGCGTCATGAACGTGCAGGATTTTCCACTCGCCGCGCGCGCCAACACCCGCGACTGGCGCATGGCCGTTCACGGCGTCGCCGATGAGGTGGAGCGCTGGATTACGGGGCTCAAGGGGATCGCCCAAACGCGCATGGCGTACGTGGTCGGTCAGAAAGTTCATCTCGTCGACAGCGACGGCGCCGACGACGAGGTCCAGCCAGTCACGGGGAACGCGATGTCGCCGGCATGGAACTTCGCCGGCAATCAGATCGTGTACGCCACCTTCGGGACGCAGTCGCGGATCATGATTCTGGATCTGCGCACGGGCAAGACGCGGGCACTGCATAACGCGACGCCGACGCACGCGAATCTCACGCCGGTGTTCGCCCCCGATGCCGCGGCGATCGTGTACGCCCACGCGGACGACGAGGGGTCGGATCTGTATCTGGTCGCGGCGGACGATGGCGCGCCGCGCCGCATCTCCGTGGGCCGGGGCACGGACAATGTCCAGCCCTCCTTCAGCCCCGACGGACGCCGCATCGCGTTCACCTCGGGTCGTGTTGGCCATCCGGAGGTTTATATTATGGACGCGGATGGTACTAACGCTGAGCTTCTCACCTCGTTCGATTTCGGCGACAAGAATTATCGCTCCGATCCCGACTGGTCACCCGATGGACGGCTGGTGGCATTTCAGTCACAGTTCGCCGACGGTCGTTTTCAAATCATGACCATCAGCTTGCGCGATCGCAGTACGAAGTTGCTCACAAGCGAAGGCTCCAATGAACAGCCGTCTTGGGCGCCGGACGGCCGACATCTCGTGTTCGCCTCGACCCGCGGCGGGGGGAGGGAGCTCTGGGTGCTCGACACCGAATCCGGACGGTTGCGTCAATTGACCCGCTCCATGGGGGCGCAGTTGCCCGCGTGGTCGCCACGCCTCGGGTCCAGTGCATCGACAGGCGGCGCCGGTCGTCAGTAGCACGGCGTCGTTTCGTCGCCAGAAGTCCCTCCTGTATTACCCATCGTCTACTCCCACCCCACTCCTCAGGAGAGAATCTTCGATGACCGCTCACCCCCGTGTCGCTAGTCGTTACATCCCCGCGGTGTTGATCGCCTCGGCCATGATCGTTGGCGCGTGCCACAAAGCGCCACCGGCTCCACCTCCTGCGCCCGTGCAAGCAGCGGCCCCCGCGATCGACAGCGCGGCAATTCGCGATTCGATCGCTCGTGCCCAAGCGGCTCGCGACGCCGCACTGGCTCGTCAGCGTGCCTACGACGACAGCGTCCGACGCGCCAACGAGGCTGCCGCGCTCGCGGGAGAGCAAATGGGACTTCGCAACACCGTTACCGCGGTCATTCACTTCGAGTTCGACAAGTCCGATCTCCGCGATGACGCGAAAGCCACACTCGACGCCAAGATTCCCGTGTTGATGGCGAATCCGGACTTGACGATTCGTGTCGCGGGTCACACCGACGAACGCGGCTCGGTCGAATACAACATCGCGCTCGGCCAACGTCGCGCCGCGAGCGCCAAGCGGTATCTCACGGAGCGCGGCGTTGCCGCGACGCGAGTCGAGACGGTGAGCTTTGGCGAGGGACGTCCCGTCAACGACGGACACGACGAGAATGCGTGGGCGCAGAATCGCCGCGATGAGTTCGAGATCACCGCGGGAGGCGCTCAGCTCAAGAAGCCCGGGTCGTGATGACGTCGCGGTTGCGACCACGCCGGTCGCACGGCGCGTGGAGGAAGGCGCGAGCAGTCATGCTCGCGCCCCTCTCCGTCGTGCTCGCCGCGAGCACGACGGCGTGTCTCGCGAGCAAGGGCGACATGCGCATTCTCCAGGACGAGATGCGTGCGCTGCGGAGCTCTGTCGCACAGACAGACACGGCACGGCGCGCGCAGGCCGACACCGCCTTCATGCTGATCACCCGAGCCAACGATTCGCTTCGGATCTTCAGCACACGCTTCGCCGCATTTCAGGCGCATGTGACCGGCGGCATGTACGACATGAATCGTCAACTCCTGCAGATTCAGGAGTTGAGCGGTCAAAGCCAGCGACGCTTGCAGGAACTACGGGCGTCGATGGAATCGCGAAACGAAGCGATGACCGCGACCCCGGCAGCGGCGACGCCCGACACCACCAAGCCCGCAGCCGGCCCTGGTCCCGCACAGCTGTTCCAGATTGCGTTCGATCAGATG
>DATEHJ010000109.1:0-4004 GCA_035279645.1 Gemmatimonadaceae bacterium | reverse complement strand
CACCTCGATCTCCACACCCTCCCCGCGCACACCGCAGCGCACGTCGATGCGCCCTCGATCGGTGAACTTGATCGCGTTCGATACGAGGTTCAGCATGATCTGTTCTACCTTGTCGCGATCGGCGCGCACGATGGCATCCGGTCCGCACGGCTGAAAGCCGTATTCGATGCCCTTCTTGGCGATCAGGGGCGCCACGAACGTTTCCAGACTCTGCAAGACCGCGTCGATCGACACCGCGGTCACACGCAGCTGCAGGCGGCCAGATTCGAGTTTAGCAAAATCTAACACATCGTCGATGAGCCGGAGGAGCGTGCTCTGATTGATCTTGATCCGCTCGAGGTCCGTCTGCTGGTCGTTGGTCAGTGGACCGCGTAGTCCGAGCCCCAGCAAATCGACGTAGCCCGCGATCGCGTTCAGTGGTGTCCTCAGCTCGTGACTCATCATCGCGAGGAACTGGCCCTTCGCGCGGTTCGCCTCCTCCGCTTGTTGCTGCGCGATACGCGCCTTTTCGAGCGCCTCATGCAACTCCTCGTTGGTCTGCTCGAGCTCTTCCTGGAGTGACTGAGATTCTTCTATCTGCTGCTCCAACTCCACGGCTTGTGCCTGTAGTTCCTCGGTGAGCTCCTGTTCCGCCCTGCGGAGTCTGTTGGCATCGGTGACGTCTCGGGCGATCTTCGATGCAGCGATCACGGCGCCGTTGTCGTCACAGATCGGCGACACAGTGAGTGAGACATCAATGCGGGTGCCGTCCTTTCTGATCCGGACCGTCTGGTAGTGGTCGATTCGTTCGCGACGCGACAAGCGAGCAATGATTTCCTGCTCTTCGTTCTGCAACTCAGGCGGTATCAGTGTCAGGACTGAATGGCCTACGATTTCTTCGGCGCGGTATCCGAAAACCCGCTCCGCGCCGGCGTTCCACGTGAGAATGATACTCTCCATCGTCTTGCTGACGATCGCGTCGTCGGAGGATTCGACAATCGCGGCAAGCCATTTGTTCGGGTGCTCAGCCCAGGGCGTGAGAGGAGAGGCAGCAGTGGCGTCGGGTGGTTTCAACATGCAGGGGCGTGAGTGCGGAGGTAGTTCAACAAGCAGGGGCGATCCGGTTGTCACGACACGGATGGGTCGTCGTGTGGCAACTCGTAGACCAGGCAGCGCACCCTCTGCCTGAGTTCGGCGCGACGCGTGCGATTCTGGATGGGACGCATCCCGCTCTTTGTGCGCTGTCGCACGATTAAACCATTCGGCGACACACAATCGCCGTGTAACGAAGGTTCGTTTTGAAGCTACCCTGCTGCGTGATGACTCCTCGGCGCACGGATTGCGCGACGGCTCTCCGGGTAGCGATGCGTAGTTGGACTGGCTATGTGCGTCTTCCTCGACAGGGAGTAACGCAATGCTCAACCGACCTAGTGTTGTTGAACTGAGAGAGGCTCTTGCCGCTCTCGCGCCGCGAGTATTTGCCGGCGACGCGACCATTGATTCGGCATCCCGCAACAAATTAGGCGCCGCGGTCGATGAGCTCCGCTTACTCGGCTGGCCTCCCGAGCAGGTCATTGTCGCCGTGAAACAGATTGCTGACGATGCAGGGCTTCCCGCCTCACGAAACGTGCTGAGGACCGCCGGCGAGCTCACGCCTAACGACGCTGCTCTCCAGCTGCTGGTGCGCTGCTGTATCGAGCACTACTATGGTGTCAAGCTAGCGTCGTGATTCGAGATTGCGGGATGCGGGCTGAGCACCCTGGCTCGTTCTGTGCAGCCGACAGCCTGACGGCCGCTTTCGAGGATGTGATGACTCATGACCGGCGAGACTCGGGAAGAACAGCAGCTAGTGGCACTGAAGCACGAGATCGCCGAACGTCTCCATTCCGCGTGCGAGCGACTGTCGGAGAAGGAGTTCGAGCAGCTCGTCGAGCGCATCGCGCTAGTACAACGCAAGTACGAACAGCAGCGGTCGGACGATTTCTTCCCGGGCATTCGTGACGTGGAGGATCGTCATCCCACTGAGTGAGACGACGTTCGAATGCAAGATGCCGCACTGCGCTCGCTCCTCCGCGATCTTCAAGGACTCCGCTTTGAGCGTGAAGAGAAGGCGAGTGACCTCGAAATCTTGATCGACTATCTCGAGATTGTCGCCGTCGCGGCCGGAGAGAAACCAGCGCACCTCCAGGGACAGGGCATGCGAAGCAAGAGCTTCATGCATGCCGTCCGAGGCGTCGCCGCCGCTCACGGACTGCTCGTTGTGCAAACCGGCCCACTCCTTCCGCGTTTCCTGCGTGCACCGAACTACGATCCGCGCTTCTTTGAATGGGAACGGCGGCGTGACCAAGAAGCGCGGGCGAGGGAAGGACAGGTGCTGTGGGTGTACCGGGATCGCGACTTGGAACCCGCGATCCGGACCGCAACCGAAGGTGAAACCGACGTGTCGGAGGTGCTTGGCTACCCCGCGTGCTGCGTTCGTGAGTATTTCGAAGCGGGCGTACGAATGTCCGAGGCCATCGTCCGAGGTTATGAGACGCAACACGCGGCAAAGGACGTAGACGATTTCATTCGGCTCGCGAAGGAAAATGCCGCGGTCACGATACCTCCCGCGGACCGGCCGCAGATCCGTCACGTCTTCTCCTATGTACAGTTTTCGGCATGCCGGGAGTGCGCCGGGTCCGCGACGTCGCCGGCGGCTGAGATCAATTGGGCAATGAAGCGCCTTGCGTCACGTCTCTCTCCGGCCTTTCAGCGCGCTATTGAGAAAGCGGTCAAAGCGGAAGGCGCGGCCCGAAAACACGAGAGCCGAGTGCGGCGCTGAGCGGTTCCAACCACCTGTTCCAACCACCCAGCGAAGCAACGCCTAACGAAGCACGCGTAGTCCCTTTCTCGATTAGCACCATCTGAACTGGAGTGTTTTGCGTCAGCTGCATCCTATCGCACGGCCCGTCATTTGCGGCGAAGCACGCGACATGGAACCGTCACTTATCACTGTACTCAACGCGACTGCGGACCCGACAATCACCAAGGCCGAAAGGCTGGAGGTTCCTCGAGAGCTCGTCCAGCAGGTAGCGGCGAATCTCAAGGCGCTCGCGAGAACGCTGCCCTACGATGAGTACGCCACGATTGTCTATCGAATTGCTCGGCTCCGCTGGCGATGTGAGTTGGCCGCGTCTTCGGGTGAGTAAGCGCCTAAGTAGAGGCCGTATCATCCCAACGGCGTTTATGGGTGTCTGTAGCGGACCTTCCGCTCTTGGCGCGTGGGGCCGCGCGCCGGAGGAGATTGACTAACTCCTCGTCCGGATAGTCAGCCCAGTCCTTGGGCCACTCTTCGAGATTGATGTGGCGCGCCCCCGCTGCGAACTGGAGGACTGGCGGCCCGCCGCCCTTCCGATGCTGAGCCACGCAGACGGCCCAGATCCGGCCACCGGGGTAGCGGAATGTGCGGAGCACCGAGAGATCGGTGACGTCGGGCGTTTCCTCGCGCGGAACATCGCGCACGTCCTCCGGAGACTCTACGGCTTTCTCGGCGAACTCGGCGGCCGCGTCCATGGCTTTCACGGCCGCGTTTCCTGTCGCGCGCTTCTCGGTGCGCAGCTTTCTGGGCGGGACGACTTCCGCCTTCTGCAAGAGCACCTCTAGCTCTGCATCCGGCAGCTCGTTCCAGCCTTTGGGAATAGGATGAGCCGTCGCTTGTCGCTACCTGCCTTCGACTCGAACACTATCCAGCCGGTGTAGTAGAGCTGGGCGAGAAAGTCTTCGTCCTTCGTGCGAGCGTCCTCAGTCGTCTTGCTACGCTGATTTCCCTCGAAGTTTGCGCTCGAGATCGGCGACGACCGCCACGTCTTCTCCAGTGGAGTTTGGGCGCAAGAATCGGAGTGTCGCGCACGCAAGCAGCATTGCGATCGATCAATCGCCGGGCTTCGTCGACTACGCCGAGTGTCAAGCGCGCGCACGCGGTTACAGAATGTGGTAGCGGCTGCCGCCGACTTGGACGCGTTCGAGTTCGATGGAATCGTTGCCGA
>DATEHJ010000108.1:0-4554 GCA_035279645.1 Gemmatimonadaceae bacterium | reverse complement strand
GTGCGGCCCTTGCCACTGAGCGCGAAGCGAACAGCCGAGTCCCGTCCGGCCGGTGAGAGCCCCGTTCCTGGCGACCACGGCGTACGCACGACGAGATCGCCGTCCACGACGGAAACGTTCTGGAGTCGGATCCAGCTCCCGAAGCCCGGGCTGGTCGAGGGCCGTTGCGTCGTGTCGGTGACGAAGATGCGCTGATAATTCCACTCGCCGCCCGGTGGCTTGTCGAGCACGACCAGAGGACGCACAAGCCGCACGTCGTCGAGCCAGATTTTCTTCGCGATCAGCGCCCCGAGCTCATAACGAGCGCTCGCCTCCTGCGCCGCGAGGAATGGTGCGCCACTGCTATCGCTGATCGCGAGATCGTGAATCGTTAGGCCAGTGAGCAGGTTGCCCGACAGTTGCCCGATGCTCACGCGGCCGTGCACTCGACTTTGGATCTGCGAGAGAGCGACCCGGCGCACGCGCTCGCGCCCCCAGTCGGTGGCGGTTAGCACGACGATCGTGATCCCGGCCAGCGCGACGATGCTCAAGAGCACTGTGACGATCCCGAGGAGGACGCGGCCGCCGCGACCGAGCGCACGAGTCATCAGTACGCCTGCCCAATGGAAAGGTGGAGCACGAGATGACCGAGGAAAGTGTTTCGGCCATCGGTGAACGTGCGCTCCCGTTGGAGCGAGACGAGCTGCGTGACTCCGTTTATCACCGCGTTGGTGACGACCGGGAGATTCTCGATCAGTCGCGGGTTGTAGCCAAGATCGACGCGAATCGGGCCGACGGGCGAGATATACCGGATGCCAACACCGGGCGTGATCGCGCCGGTACCTTGGGCGAACTGCGTAATCGACGCGAGCTGCTGGAATCCCTGCAACGCACCATTGCCGACGATCGCGCCGTCCACGAATACCGCTCCATCGAGCCGATGCATGAGCGGAACACGCAGCTCGATGCTTCCCTCGATGACCGACGTTCCACCGGTCGGCCGCGGGACGAAGAGTCCGTTCCCCTGCACCTTGTTCGGATCGCAAGCAGTTATGGGAGTGGTCAGCGGGCAGAGAACGGTCACCGCGCCGGTCGTCCGGTTCGTCGAAAAGCGCAGGCTGTCGGCGTCAATCGTAAGCACGCGCGGTCCGAGCTGATTCTCACCGTAGCCACGCACGGACATCGCTCCGCCTGCGTAGAAGCGCGTGCGCGGATGGAGGACCGTGTCTCCCGAGGCACTTGCCATCGCGCGGACGAAGCCCAACCGCACGTGACTCGCCAATACCTCCGGGCGGAGGCTCGGATGCCAGTATGCCGCAGCATCGACCGATGCGCGCTGATAGCGATAGTCCGAAAGCGTGAATGCAGACGCGTACTGCAAATCCATGCGCGCGACGTAGCCCTTCGTGGGTGTGAAGGGCTGATCGCTTCGGTCGACAAAAGCGGTGAAGGTGAGCGGCGAGAGACTCTGGTGAGTTCGCAGCGTCGCGATGGTCGTCGAGTCGCACACGCCGTAGTTCACGCAGAAGTAGATGTCGCCAGCCTCCACCCGCGTGATCTCGTAGCGATACGTTAGGCTCGCTGGGAGTCGCGGCATCACCTGGCGCGTGAACGTCGCCGTGGCGCCATAACCGCGATCGATGAAGATCCCTGGTTCCGCACGACGGTGAGCAAAGATGCCGACTCCGGCCTGATTCTCGGGACGCAGGAACGCCGGCTGCTGCAGGTCGATGCTCGCTCCCCAGGTCGGTTGCAGGAAGATGGAGGTGGGACCAAAGAGATTCTGCGTTTCGTCGATGAACGGCCAGTGGTTGTTCAGATTCGTCGCGAGCAGATTCGCGAGGCTCGCCGTGATTCCGAGCTGTCTCGCACCGCCGCCCAGATTGTGCGCGGTGTAGTTGGCCTCGACCCGCCCGAAGTTCACGTTGTCCAGGCCGCCGCCCGCACGCGCCTCGTGCAACGGCGCCTCGACGACCTGTATCTCGATGTGCTTCACGCTGTCGCCGGTTGGCGGCAGGATGCTCGCCAACTGGAAAAGGCTCGAGGTGTAGAGCGTTCGCTGACTCTCGAGCATGTTGTCGCGAATGAACGGCTGACCCGGGCGCAGCAGCAGCATGTTCAGGATCGTCTGTGTCGCCACCCGCCGATTCCCAAGCACCTGGATGCTGCCGACGGTGGTTGGCCAGTTCGAGAAGACGCGCATCGCAACCGCGGCGCGGCGCGTGGAATCGTTGACGCTCACCGCCGTGTCGACGATCGCGTCGGCGTACCCACGCTGCCACATCTCACTCTGAAAGCCGAGCCGCATCGTATCGAGCGTCAACAGATTCAGCGGGCGTCCGACTTTGAGCAACGTCAGCCTGTTCCGCGTTCTGGCGCTAATGAGATTCGAGTCGTAGTCGATTCGCAGCGCCGAGACGAGTGTGGGTTCGCCCTCGTGGATGGAGAACGTCACCGTCACGCCATTGCCGTTAGGCGTTACGGACGTGTCGACCGTCGCCTCGCGATAGCCGCTTCGCCAGTAGTACACGCGAAGGCGGAGCACGTCGCGCTGGAATTCCTGGCGATCCAGGTAGTATTTGTCGACGAAGATTGGCGACCTGCTGAACCAGCAGATCGGCAGCAGCAGAGGGCTGTTGCATCGCGAGGCCTGCGTCGAGATGCTCTTCTCGAGATCATGCTTGTCGACGTGCTTCACGCCGAGAACCCTCAACTTGCGGACCTCGGGCGAAGATTCCTTCGTGGGTCGCGGCGCCTGCGCCGACAATATCTGCGTGATCGCCACCAAAAGGGCGATGACCGCGAGAGACTGTCGACACATTACGGGCAGGAGCCGCGCACCGTACCGATTTGAGAACCGCATGGCGGCGAATGAGACAAGCAAGGCTCGCGCCCACAGCAAAAGAGCCGCGGCGCTCCTCGCGCCGCAGCTCCTAACTCGCGCTCCCCACTAACCCTACAAGCCCGAGAGCAGGGCGTCGTTCGAGGGCGTGCCGGCGATGCGTTTGATCAGCCACTCCATGGCCGATTGCGGCGGCATCTGACTCAGGCCGCGTCGCAACGTGTAGACGCCGTCGAGCTGGTCGGGGCGGAAGAGCTTTTCCTCACGCCGCGTCCCGCTCGTGCCGATGTCGATCGCCGGATAAATGCGCTTTTCCGCCAGCGGACGATCGAGCTTGATCTCGCAGTTACCGGTTCCCTTGAACTCCTCGAAGATCACGTCATCCATCCGCGAGCCCGTCTCCACGAGGGCGGTCGCGATAATGGTCAACGAGCCGCCGCCGGAAGAAGAAGGAATCGCGCGCGCGGATCCGAAGAACGCCTTCGGCTTCGCCATCGCCGTCGCATCGAGTCCGCCCGACAGTGTTCGGCCGGTGCCTCGTTCGGCGGTATTGTGTGCACGCGCCATTCGGGTGAGTGAATCGAGCACGATGACGACATCCTTGCCGATCTCGACAAGTCGACGCGCCCGCTCGAGAACCATCTCCGTGACCTCGACATGCCGCTCGGCCGGTTGGTCGAAGCTGGACGCGACTACCTCACCAACGCCCCACGAAATGGCCTCGCTCACTTCCTCTGGTCGCTCATCGACCAAGAGAATGATCAGCGATGCGTTCGGGTGATTGAGCGCAACACCCTCGGTGATGCCGTGAAGAAGCGTTGTCTTTCCTGCTCGTGACGGCGCGACAATCAACGCCCGTTGTCCGTAGCCGATCGGCGCGATCAGATCGATTGCGCGACGAATGAGCTCAGCGCCGCCGCGCGCGGGCCTGCCCGTCTCCAACGTGAGCTTTCGCTCCGGGTACGACGCCGGTAGTGAATTGAAGTCGGCGCGCCGCGCTGCCGTGGCCGGATCGTTTTCGTTGATTGCTCGAATCTCGATCGCCGTGAGGCGGCCGCGTTGATCGCGGCCAACGGTCGCATCGATCAGGTCACTCTTCCGCATGCCGAACTCACGAACGAGCGTTGGCGGGATCCACGCATCGCCTGATTCCGCGAGATAGCTGTTCGCCGCTCGGCGAATGAATCCACCATCTCGAGATGGCTCGAACCAGCCCTTTGTGTCGCCGCTCGGAACGAGTGCTACCTGCGGCTGCTGCTGCTGCGGATGATCTCGACGCGGCCCGCGATCTCGTCCGCGGCGTCGGCGACGTCCGTTGCGGTGTTCGCGCGGAGGATACGAGCCATCGTACCGAGGATTCTGCGCGTTGGGCGGTCCATAGGGTTGCGAGGTCGACGGCTGCGCGTCGCCATTCACGACCGTGCTGTTCCCCGTCGCGGCCGCGTCGGCGCCCATATCGGGTCGGGGAAAGCCGTCCGCTCGTGGAGTCTCCGGACGATCGATTACCGACTCCTCAGACGTTGTGCGGGGCGCCGCGTCATGTTCGCGGGTTGGTGGTGACGGGGGCGCGTCGCTCGCGTCCACCTCGCGCGGTCGAACCGAGTCGACTGCTGTCGATACGATACGAGGACCATCCTCGCTTGGGCCGCCGCTCGAGTCGGGCGCGTCGACACTGTTGGCGTCGAGGGGCTCGTCTCGATAGGGGTTTGGCTCGCCGGTCGTCTCGGCGGCAG
>DATEHJ010000107.1:0-7758 GCA_035279645.1 Gemmatimonadaceae bacterium | reverse complement strand
TCGGCGTCGTGGATCGCGCTGCGGAGCGCGGGCATCATCGTCACCAACGGCGCGCTCGTGCGCACGGCGACCAATCCGTTCCAGAACGGCCCAACCTGCTCCCAATTGAAGTACACGATCGGGCCTGTGTTCCTGAGCTCTCGGAAGTGCGTGTCGGCAGCGACACCGACGACCGTGTAGGTGTTGCTGTCGTATTTCACGCGGGCGTGTTTGCCAATCGGATCCTGTCCCGGCCATAGCCGGCGCGCGAGGGTCTCGTTGACGACGATGACTTTCTCGGCCGTCTTGGTGTCGGAGGACAACAACGCGCGTCCCGAGCGGATCGGTATGCCGAAGGTCCGAAAATAGTCCGGCCCCACGAACTCCCAGGGCACGAAGGGAGCGGTCTCCCGCTCCGACGCTGGCAGATCGGCGCGCACGAGCTGCATGATGAACAGCGATTGTCCCCGGAACGGTCCACTCTCGATCGGCGTCGCCGCAACTACATCATGCGTCACCTGGATGCGCTGCACGACCCGTTTGGCGACGTCGAAGATCCGCTCGTTGTTCGGCAGATCGCGCTCCGGACCGGTGAACGAGAGTATCGAGAGGTGCTCGGGCCGATAGCCGAGATCCATCGACTGCAGGCGCGACAGAGTCCGAACGAGCAACGCCGCGCCGCTGAGCATCACGAGCGCGAGCGCCATCTGCGTCACCACGAGCCAGCGTCGCGTGCGCCGCTTCGAGCGACCCTCCGAGCCGGTGCGTGTGTCGGATCGGAGCAGCGCATACGACTGCACGCGCGAGCCCATGACACTCGGCAAGAGGCCGAACGCGAGCGTGGCGAACACGAGAATCCCAGCCGTGGCGCCGAGCGGAAGATGACTCGCGCTCAGCGCATCGACCCGCGGCAGCTGTGGTGGCGCGACGGCGCCGAGGACACGAAGCAAGGCGACGGCAACGAGACAACCGAGCGTTCCGCCAACGACGGCGAGAAGCGAGCTCTCGATGAGAAAGAGCCGCGCGACGTCGGCGTGGCTCGCGCCGATCGCGTGTCGGACAGCGATCTCGCGCTCGCGCGCGAGCAGCCTGACGAGCAGGAGATTGCCGACGTTCACGCACGCGATGAGCAACAGAAGGCCGACGGCGAGCGTCAGCGCGACGAGCGTTGGCCGTGAAGCCCCGAGCAGCGTATCGGTCAAGGACAGCGCTTCGACTCCGGAGATTTCGATGTGCACCGGCGGCTGGCCCTTCCTTGCGGGCACGCTCTCGAATGGATTGCTGCGCTGGATGAGCGCGAGGAGCCCCTGACGCGCGGCGTCGAGTGTCACATTGGGCGCGAGGCGCGCGATGATGTCGACCTGCGCGCCGAAGTCGGACCCGAGCGAATACCAAGCCTCGACACCGCTCGGGTACGGGAAGCCCGGCGGCGCGACGCCGACGATGCGCGCGCGCTGCT
This sequence comes from Gemmatimonadaceae bacterium, assembly GCA_035279645.1. Taxonomy (GTDB): domain Bacteria; phylum Gemmatimonadota; class Gemmatimonadetes; order Gemmatimonadales; family Gemmatimonadaceae; genus AG2. Next base: position 6,320 of record DATEHJ010000107.1, on the reverse strand, counting down.
CGGTATACGGCATAACGAGAACGCGACCGACGATCGACGGATTGCCGCCGAAGAAGCGCCGCCAGGCAGCGTGACTCAGTACGATGACCGGTTGCGCTCCGGGCTGGCCGTCCTCTCGCCGGAAAAGCCTTCCGAGCTCGGGTCGCATCCCGAGCACATCGAAGTAATTGGCCGAGGCACCCGCGGCAGCGAACGTGAGCGTCGTCGACCCATCGATGAACGGCAGCGGCTGCGCGCCGAGGTGGGCGATACCGGCTACGCCGCGAAAGAGAGCGCTGTCGCGAGCGATCTGAGGCAGGTAAGGGAACGGCGCATCGAGGTGTGTGCCGCGGCGATCGAGCGGGTGCATGACGACAAGCCTGTCCTGCTCGACGACAGGGAGCCTGTCGACCAGGACAGTGGTGAAGACAGTGTACATCGCCGCCGCCATGCCGATGCCAATGGCCAGAATGGCGCACGCGGTCGCGACGAAGCTCGGTGAACGACGCAAGCTCCGCAGGGCGACGCGCGCGTCGGCGAGGAATTTGTCCATGCTGTGTGTTCCGCTGTGTGCGACGGATCGATATCAGGCTCGCAGCCCCCGACAAGACACGCAATCGGGCGTTCACCCCTAGTGCGCTCGATGGCTATTCAATAGAACGGCGCGTCTCGAGGCAAGTCGTCCAGGTAAGGTGGGCGCACGCGGACCATCGCGTACAATGACGGTGGCGCCTCGAACTATCAACAGCGAGCGTCGCACAATGCGCGGCGGGATCGCGACTCGGGCATCGTCGCGCGCGACTTGGCCTAACGGTTCGCCGACTATGGTACAGCGCTGAGGAATTTGTCCTCGAGCGATGCGGGCATGTACGGCTCGACGCGCAGTAATCGGCGAGAGGTGTGGGTGTTTGTTGCGCTCGTGCTCGATTTGCCTCGCGAGACAACGCAGTTACACAACCGGGGAGCCAACTTTGCGCACGCCGCGCCGCACTATCGCCACGCGAAAGACCACTTTTCGCCGACCTCGCGGACTTTTCACAATCGAGTCGCGGACTTTCGCGTCGCCGATGAGCAGAATGCGTTCTCTGATGCGCACATGCTCACTCGCGATGCGTATTTCCACGACGACGGCCGCGATCATGACTGGGGAGAGCGACACTTCGTGCACGCGCTGCGCGATCATCGCAAGCGAGTCTCGAACTGGCCCTTCCTTATACAGAGCAATCGCGCGGCGGAACATCATTAGCATTTCGCGACGACGCTCTTTCACATTGCGGACGTGGTGATCGCTCGCGAGGGTGTGACATTTTCTAAGGAAACTCGGCGCGTCACGCTCCGATTTCGCGCCGCCACGCGCCGAGCACCCGGTCTCACGCACGGGGCCTGGCGGCTCACCCGCGGCACCTCGTGCCGTAGCCCCGGCACACCCTAACGCACGCGTCGCACCCGCTCCGTCAGCCACCGTCCCCCGGAGACCACCCCTCTTGCCCCGGGACCGACGTTGTGCACATGATACCGACGCCCGGAGCTTCGAGGCTACACGCTGAGGCCCTCGTGATGCACCATCGTTACTGCCGCTGCCATGCGGCACGTCTCACGAACCACGTTACTCGCTTCCGCGCGTCGGCGACGTCCCCGACTGCACACGCCGAGCTCACGTCGCGCAACGTGCTTTCCTCCGTCGCACACGAACCTGCTTCCACCTGACACGCGCCGACCCTGGAGCAACACGTCATCAGCACCTTCTCATCGGCACCGTACTCGGCGCATCACGCGTTGTCCTTCGCGTACAATCACCGTTACCTCATCACCGACCCTCCACCCCGATCGGCTACCCATGAAGGAGCGCACAGAACGTCAAATGGCGACGCTCGCGGACATCGCGAGATACCTTCGGCGTATTACGTTCGACAGCCCACGGGCGTTGCATCTCAAGGACGAAATTCTCGCGCATAACGACCGCGTCAGGGAGCTGGCCGACGAGAACCAGGACGCCAAGGGGGACCGCAGTGTCGTGCGCCGGAGAACGGGTCTGACAAAGGACAAGCTGCGGGAGGAGCAGTTGCTTCCGCTGTCGCGACGGGGACGGAAGCTGAGCCGCATGTATCCGGAGCTCGAGCTCGCGCTCAACGTGCCGCACAAGAACGCCTCGGTCGCCGAGATCGCCGAGGCGGCGGACCGCATCGCCGACGCCCTGACGCCGCATTTGAAGATGCTCATCAACGCGAAGTATCCTCGCAACTGTCTCAAGACGTTGCGACGGGATGCGCAAGCGCTTCGCGACCATGCCGAGGCGACGGCGGCTTCGCGCGCGTTGCTCGGCCGCTCGAATCGGGAGCTGACCGCAGAGCTGGCGCTGGCCCGCAACACGATCGACGAGCTCGATGCGGTGCTCCGATCGCTCGACAATAATGAGACGTACGCGATTGGTTGGAGTGTCGTCAACCGAGTGGGGGCACGCATGGGGCGTCCGTCCAAGCGGCGACTCGCGGCACGTGAACGCTCGGCGAAAAAGCACGGCTTGCGGGAAGGCCGAGAGGCACAGCCAGGCTCCTGATGGGGGCGCGGCGCGTTGCGCGTTGAGCGCGAAGCAGACAAAGATTCTTCTTTCAGCCCCCATGCTCCACGGGCACGCGACGGCACAGAGCTCTGGGGACGCGAATCGCGCGAATAACGGGCGAATCCAACCGAGCGCATTCAGGTTCGTATACGCCCGCCAGCAAGTCAGACAGGTTGGTGGCGCTATGTGTACGCGCGGTGTCGTCGTGGCCTCGAAACTATTGCCGAATGAATGTCGCGACGAGCACCATGGCAAGCACACCCTGTGCGACGAGCAGCCCAAGGATCCATCGCTTGATCGCGCGGCCTCGTGCGTCGTAGCGCGCATGGACAAAGACGTTCAGTTGCCAGCTCCACGAAGGGCCGCTGCCAGGCGCGGCGGTCGGTGACGCGTCGGTCCGGTGACCATGCAACGCGGACGTCAGGATGACATTCACCAGGATGAGAGCAGTGAATGCGCCAACCAGAACAACGGTGAGGAGCATCTCGTCGTTATGCGGCTGGCGGAGCGATTGGAGAATCCTCAAGGCCGTGCGCTGCGATCTGGCCGAGCGGTCGTGCAAGGACGAGTAAGAGAACCCCTCCGACCGCGTAGATCCCCCAAGCGAGTATGACACTTCGCAGATTCGTCGCGCCGTCGGAGGCAGTCGTGGCGCCGGCGCTGGCTTTCAGCACGCCCCACAGGAGCATAGGCGCTGCATAGAGGAGCGCAACGATGCCGGAGGCTCGGAAGAGCAGAGTGGCCAGCTTGGAGTACTGAATCACGACGGCCTCGATATTAGAGTACGTAACTGCCTAACGTGACGGAATCTCGCTGAGCAATCAGCCTTCCAACTCGACCCAAACTGCTATACAACGCCGGGCGCTACAACTCTCCGCTCGGTGGCTCGCGCGCGGGCCATGATGATCCGTCGGCCAGTTGCCAGAATGGCTCGTCCATTGGCGGGAGAAGATACGTCCACTCATCGACGCCTTCATGTCGTTCGCTCTCCACCTGGAGTGCGAGCTCGTCGGGGAGATCGCTCGATCGTCGCGAGATGTTGAGTATGCGCCGTTCGATCCAAAAGTCTTTCCCAGCTTCGCGACGAATGAATCGGGCTCGCGAGAGGTCTCCGCTCACCAGCCTCGCGTCGAGGAGAAAGCGTCGATCGTCAAGGCGTCTCCCTCGGTGAATCTCGATCGTGCCTACAGGCGAAGGCAGGTCGAACGTCGGTACCGCTCCCACACGGTCATTCCAGATCCGTCCAGGGCGTTTATACGCCACGGCGGAGTACCACTGCTCACGAGTGCGGGTGCCGCGCAAGAGTGGGACAAGGCGTGTCAGCGGCAGGCCAACGGCATCGGCAGCTTCGATCAATCCCTCCAACAGCCCAACGCGGAGCAATCCAGCGTAGCCCTCACGGTCGTTCAGCGCGGCGACCGTGAATTCGTATTCCAAAGTATCGGCGAGTCGCTCTATCTCCTCGGGGTGCTCACGGAGGGTCTTTTCGACTACGTGCCGGGCCAATTCGTGAATCGCGACGAAGGGCAGCGTGCCGTCGTAGGTGGAGTCTTGAGTGATCGCGCGCCATGCGTCGGCGAATGACGGGACTGCAGCCCGAATTGCGGCCCAATCCTCGTCGGAGACCCTCTCTTCGTCCGCCTCTTCCTGTTCCATCGGCATTAGCATGTGCTATCCAGCCATAAAACCGCAACGCATGGAGCCTCGGCAGCTGCCGCGGAACATTAGATGGCACCCGAGCGCCATTTAGAATAGGCGATGATTGCGCGGGCGATCCAGCGCGGAACGCCCATGTGGCGGAGATCACGGAGAGGTCACGAAGCCCGTTGGCGAGAGGCGCACGAACCAAGCCCGCCCGTCCGAGCCACTCGTCGACCCATGGCTCCCAGCGGCCGACGCTGACGCCCGGCAAGTAACCCGCCTGATCTTCCCACTGATCGAGTCGGCGCGCGCCCACCAGCAGCTCTCGCCGTACACGTTGCCAATACTGCGCCCGTCGATCGGCACTGCCGAAACGTCGCTGAAAGCGCTGCAGTCGAGAGATCACGGCGAGATATAGAAGAACAAGCGCGAGAGAACCGGGCGTGCTGGACCGAATGAGTTGAGCTCCGAGGACGCCGCCGCGGCGACGCACACGGCGGATGGGGACACGGCGGAGGTTTGCAACGTAGATGGTGCGGAGAAACCGCTGCACCCAACGCGCTTGTATCGGCGCTGCCTTCGAGAGGAGCTGTTCGGCCCGTCGAACCTTATCGATCGCGTCCAGCCCGATCGATTGCTCCTCGGTAAGAACCTCGACGATGAGCGGCATTCGGTGTCGCCTAACGCTTCAATCTCAGCTGCAGAGCCAACTCGAGCACGATATCAAGAGACTAAACCACGATCCCGACGGGCGCCAGAATTCGGTTCGAGTCGGTTGTCGCGCGCTTCGCAGCCTCATTAACCGTCGAACGAGCGTTTTCAGAGAATCGGACTACCGAGCGCCGAGGAGAGAACACGCTCCAGTTCGGCCTCGTTCGCAGCGGCGCCATGAGGATACCAGATCTTTGGGTCATGTCGTCACGACGAGTGAGATGCTGCCTAACGTCCACTGTTCAGATGTGAGTAGACGAAAACAGGCGCTCCCGGCCAAAAGATGCGGTCGACCACGCGTGCCGTCGTACCGTCTATCGTACCATCATCCCACCCAACGCAGTTCGCATTCGCTGGACACGACTGATGCGTACCGATGGTCAAGCGATTGCGATCAATCGAATAGGGAAAGGTCAGCGTCTGACTGTATATGGTATCGGTAACGGGCGGCGTCGTGCTGATCCATCGAACTGTATAGCTTCGTGTCACGTGGCCGCTCAGGTCGAACACCAAGGAGTCAGCCAGCATGATGTACTGCTGTCCGCCACCCTGAGCTGCGGTCGCTGGAATCGGGTTGTCATTAACACTCTCGAGCACGTAAACCCCTGCGAGTCGCTGAGGCGCCGAGGGCGCGTCTCGGCAGCCAGCGGCGAGAAGAGCAACCAGGAGCGCGAGCATGTCGCCAGTGGGCCGTGCGTTTTGTCGCATGAGTCGCTCCGAACGGATAGGTGCGAGCCAAACTCGCTCTACGCGACCAAACGTCACGCATCGATCCAACGGCTAGCGTTCGACTGTGGGCGAGCGTTCCCACAATACTCAACCAAACGATTTGAAGCGAGCGCCCGCTACAGCGCTTCGTTAGACCGGGGGCCAGACGAGCGCGTGCCGGAGCAACTCTTCCCAGTCGAGCGGCTCGGGCCGTGGCACGCGCGACGTTGTCCCGAGCGATGGCAACGGGTGCGGACTGCTTACCCGCCGCGGGATCGCTGCGCGGGGAAGCACGCGCACTTCTCCCGTGCTGGCGCGGAACGTGAGCCCTGTGGGTAGGGGATTGTCGTTGGGATCCTCGCCTATGTCGGGATAGTCCGCCGGCAAACCGGGCAGGATCATCCACGCGAGGCCGTTGGCATCGACAAACTGAAAGCTCACCATGCGAGCTCCCCTGCCTGATGAAGCAGCGCGTCGAGATTCAAGAATGCGAAAGTGTCGCGCAGAAGTATCCGCATCGCGCTCTCAGTGTTTCGCGATGAGGGCGTAGGCGACGGAGAACCACCACATGTGAAAGACAATCGTGGCCGCCGCTCCCGTCAGAAATCGCTGGGGCATTTGCCGCGAGCGCCGGCGAGCCCAGACGATGCCTGCGACCACGGTCACCGCAGTTAAAGCGACGAAAATGGCCATGCCCCGAGCGACTGCGTTCGGTGCGCGG
>DATEHJ010000106.1:0-8672 GCA_035279645.1 Gemmatimonadaceae bacterium | reverse complement strand
GATCGCGCCGAAGTTCGTACCGGTTGAAGGGCCCGTTGTGGACTGCTGCAGGTACTGGATCTCCGGATCGCCGCCGCGATATGGCGACCACGTCGCAAGGTTGCGACCCGCCAACGTGATCGACGAGGAGCGCAAGCCGAGCCGGCCCGAGACGCGCTGCGGCAGCGTGTACGTCGCCGAGAGCTCACGCAGCTTGGTGAAATCGCCCTTCTGAATAAAGCCGGCGTGCGAAACAGTGCCGCTCGCAATGGTCTTCTGGTACGCGATCACCGCGGCTTGGTCCACCAGCGGTGCGGTCGGGTCGTTGTCCGCTCGGCAGTTCGCGAAGGCGGACGTCGTGCAGCGGAACTCTTCCGTGAAGTTATAGATGTAGTTGCCGCCGCGATGCTGGACGAGCGCCGAGAGCTTCACGTTCCCGAAGAGGGTCAGCGTGGGCGTGAAGCTGAACTCGAACTTCGGCAGCGATGGGCCGACGTAGGTGACCGCCGTGTCGACGTTCACCTCGCCGCGGCTCAGGACCCCGTCACCATTCGCGTCGCTATACGAGAGGATCTTCTTCGCCCAGAATCCGCCTAACGAATAGCCCTCGACGTGGCGCTGCGGATCGAAGATGATCGGCGCAATGTCCTTGCCGAGCTTTTGCAGCTTGTTCTGCAACGTCGACCCAGCGAGGACGAACTCCAACCGCGCGTTGCGCTGATCGAGGACCGTCGCGTTGACCGCGAGCTCGTTGCCGCCGTTGAACACCCGACCGACGTTGACGAACTGTGTGTTGCTCACGCCGAGCGACGGCGCCAGCACGCGCGCGATGAGCGCATCTTTCGTCGTCTTCGCGTAGATCGTGTACTGGAGTCCAACCTTGTCGTGGAAGAAGTTGACGTCGAACCCGCCCTCCACCTCCGTTGAGATCTCAGGCTTGAGCTCGACGTTTCCGGTACCACCGATGACGACGGCTGGAAGCTCCGACTGTCCGGGCTGCGTGACCGCCACGCCCGACAGATATGTGTCGGCCTGACGGAAGCCCGGACGCTGGCCGGACTGGCCATACGCGGCACGGAACCGAAGTTGGCTCAGAATGCCTGACGAGAACCACGACCTGTCGCGGAGGAAGGGCTCTTCCGAGGCAACCCAGGACGCGCTGAGCGCCGGATAGTACGCGAGCTTGAAATCCTTACCGAAGGCACTGTTTTCGTCCGCGCGAATCGATCCCGTGACGAAAAGACGATCTCTGAACCCGACTTGCTCACGAGCGTACGAGCCGACTGTGATGATCGTCTGGTTGCTTTCGTTGACAATCTTGTTCGCGGACGCCGCAGCGAGGGATCCGGTGCCCGGGATCGTGTGATCCCCCGAGGCAAAGGTCCAGTGCGACTGCTCGTTGAGGTACTGACCACCCACAACCGTCGACGACGTGAACGCGCCGAACGTCTTGTTCGCGGTGAAGCTTCCTTGCGTGCTGTATCTCGGGTTCTGCCGGCGGTATTCACCGATAAAGCCGTTCAGGAGCGTGGCGTTGACCCACGTCACGACGTTCGAGGGGAAGTAAGAGCGCTCGAACACGTTGTCCATGTCGACGCCAGCCTGTCCGACGCCGGTGAGCCACGAGAGGGGCTGCCACGTCATCGTCGCTCCGCCTACGAATCGCTTCGCCCACTGCGAGTTGTCGCGAATGTAGAAGGTCGACGGAAGCGCCGAGTAAAAGCCGTTGCTCAGCGTGTCGGTGCCGCACTGGGCCGCGAGCGTTCCAGCGTGGAACGAGGCCGCCGAGCAGTTGAACGCCTTGCCGAGCAGGATGTTGCCTAGGGGTCCGTAGATGTCGTTGTCGTTGTCCGGCAAGCGGACATTGCGATCGACGTAGTTCGTCGTGAACGTCGCGTTGAGCTTCGGCGTGAGCTGCGCGGTAAGGTTGGCGCGCAGGCTATAGTTGTGCGTCGTGTTGACGCTGATCGAGCCGACCTGACGGTCCGCGTCGCCACTCACGAAATACTGCGTCGCGTCGCCGCCGCCGGATACGCTGAGACCGTAGGTCTTGATGTTTCCAGTCGAGTACACCTTGTAGAAGTCGGCCGGATTGAAACGCGCAAGTGTCCCCTGCGTGCAGATTCCGCCTTGCGTCGCGCGATCGTTGGTGCACTGCGAGTTGTAGGTCGCCCCCGCGGGTGTCGTGCCGATGTTGTAATAGTTGTCGGTGTAGTTGATCGGATTCCACTGATTCCCGTACTGCGTGAACATCCTCCACTGAGTCCGGCCCGCCGCGCCGCGTTTCGTCGTGATCTGAATGACGCCGTTCGCCGCTGCGGTTCCATAGAGTGCCGATGCTGCCGGCCCCTTCAGCACCTCGATGCTCTCCACGTCTTCCGTGTTGATGTCGTCGAAGCGACTTATGCTCGCGCCACCAACACCAAAGTTGAAGCCGTCGGTGTTGTTGTCCATGCGGACGCCGTCGACGATGAGCAACGGGTCGTTCGACAGCGAGACCGAGTTGGCTCCGCGAATACGAATGCGCGCTGCGGTGCCAGCGGTGCCCATGCCCTGCGTGATCGTCAGGCCTGGGGTCTTCGCCGCGAGTGCCGACGAGAGGTTCGGCTCGGCGGCGAGACTCAGGTTATCGCCCGGCTTGATGATGCCGACGTCGTTGCCGTTCTCTCGCTTCCGCTCCGTCGCGCCAGTGGCCGTCACCACCACCTGGTCGATCTGCACCGCGGAGCTTTGCAGCACGAAATCAACTGTGGCGTTTCCGGCATCGACGCTGATCTGCCTTGCTGCTGCAGAGTAGCCGAGACGCGTCACCCGGAGCGTATACGTCCCGGTTGCAAGGTCCACGATCCGGTACGCGCCAGTTTCGTCTGTGCGCGCACCGCGCTGCATGCCCACGATGACGACGTTGGCGTCAGGGATCGGCGAGTTGCTTCCGCGTTCGGTGACTCGGCCAAGGATGGCCGGCCTTTGCTGCTGCGCACTTGCGACGCCAGCGCACAACGTGGCGCAGGCGAGGGATGCGAGCAGCCCTTTCCACAAAGCTCTCATCGGGGGCTCCTACGGTAGAAAGAAGAGAGTCGAGGCGTCGGCCCTCAGCTTCGGGCCCATGGCAGGATGCGTTCACGTCAGCGCGCGGCGAGAGAGGATGCCGACGTGAAAAGCTCCAACAAGCTAGGCACCGCTCCATCCGGTGCCAACCCTGAGCGGAGCCGTGTCATACGGTCGCGCTGTGCGACCCGTCGCGACCAATCGGTTTAACAGTCTCACTCTCCCATTTCGTCACGTCGATGTGGCTCATTAGCCCAATAATTATTGCCAATCCTCTCGGACTAGCACGCAATCGCTCCTTTACTCGCTCGACAAAGTTCTAGGGACGAAACGGTTGCGGCCCCATTCCTGGACAAGAAATGGGGCCGCGACGAGTCCCGTCGTCGCGGCCCCAGATGTCGGCGAACGCCGATGGGATGTTCGAGTTACGCCTTCGTATCGAGACACCCGGTGAAGAATGGGTTGCTCCTCTCGTCGTCGACGACCGGGAACGCAACCTGGGCTCCGAACTGACCCGACGGACTGCCATTACGCGTGAAGTTCCCCGATGGGAAGACCTGATCCTGCGGCAGCTGATACTGCCTAACGAGACGGCGGAGATCGTCCATCCGATAGCCGCGCTCGTATTGCCACAGCGCTTTTTCCCGGAAGAACACGTTCCGCGCCGTGGGCTGGTCGGGTGGCGTTGGCAAATCCGCCATCACTCCGATCTTGAAGATGCCGATGGTCTGAGCGCTTTCGCGCAGGCCGTTGAGGATCGTCATCAAGCCAGGAATGTCACCCGCCTGCAGTCGCGCTTCGGCTTCGATCAGTCGAGCATCGATGCCGCTCGCCGCCGGGATCGGATCGTCCCGTCCCCAATTGTTGACCTGCAGGAAGTTCGTCGTGTTGTCTTCGGACGTCGATTTCGTGTCGGTGATCGACACGCGGGTATCGGCCAGACGGGCAAATGGAATCGCGTTCAGAATTCGGCCGGCGATATCGACGCTGTCACCTGCCGTATAACGCTTTACACTTGGCCCCATGATCCACCACTCGTTGTCGAACGTGGTTTGCGAGTAGGTGAAGTTGTACTGAAAGCTCGTTGGGACCGAGGCAACCGTCGTCGCGGCACCAGTGAAATCACCAAGGTCGACTTGCGCACGTGCTCTGGTTACCAGCGCCAGATACTTGATCGTGAGTGTGCCGGCGTCGGTGGCCGTGAGATATGAGAGTGCTGAATCGAGATGCGCGATGGCCAACTTGCTGCCATCGGCGTCGGTCAAGGGCTTCGTGTATTGCGGCACGCCGGCCACCGTCTCACCGAATGGTATGCCGTTGCAGAAAACACCGGACATCGCCATCTCCACGTAGCCCATCATCGCGTACATCTCGCCAACGTGCTGCTTGCCTAACGCGGACGGATCGTAGGTCAGCAGCGCGTTGATGGCGTCGCGCGCCCGGCCGCGCGCCTGCTGCGCCGCGCGATAGATCGGTGTGAGCACGCCGTCGTTGGTTTGCAGATTACGCTGGTCGGCGTCGTTGCGCTGCGAGAAGGTGTCGGCGGACCGCAGCTCGTCCGTGAACAATGCTTCCCAATTCCACAACGCTTCCGTATTTCCGCCGCCGCCATTCATCGCGGCTTTCCACCGGCTCAGCGCGCCCGCATAGAGCGCATCGGCGGCGGTGGGGCTGGTAACGCTGCCTGGGGTGATGACGCTGGGCTGTTGCGGCGAGAGGAGCTCCTCCTTGGCGTTGCACGCGCCGAGAAGCACGCTCGCGACGGCGATGATCGCCGTCGCCCGCCCGCGACTGGTCCGTATGAGTCTCATCATCTGAGTTCTCTCCTCGACGCGATTAGTAGTGAAGGTTGGCGCGGACGACGAAGTACGTCCGCGGAGCGGTCGTGGAGAAATCGGTCTGCACGTCGCCGGTCGAGTAGTTCGACTCGGGGTCGACGCCGGTGTACTTGGTCCACGTGTGCAGGTTGCGCGCGGAAAACACGAGCTGCGCATCATGCGCGCGAATGCGCTGGGAGGCGACGTTAGGCAGTGTCAACGCGGCCGAGACTTCGCGCAGCTTCCAGTATTGGCCGTTCTCGAGATAGCCCATCACCGTCGACGGATTCTTCGCTCCCGAGTTCGCGACCGTGCGTGCTTGGTCGTAGAGCGACGTCGTCTTCACGTTTCGAGAATACCAAGTCGCGAACTGCTGCGAGTAGAACTGACCGGATTGGTTGAACAAACTGTAACCACCCTTGTAGTCCGTCAGGACTGTGATCCGAAGACGGTGATTCATGAGATCGAAGCCGTTCGTGACGGAGATGATGTCGCGCGGCAGGGAATAGCCGGCGTACACGAACGAACTGCCGACCGTCACCTCGTCGGGCGTGATGATCCCGTCGCCGTTCGCGTCGTTGTACTGGAACGGACGAGCGAAGAAGGCGTTCACCGGCAGTCCCACCGAGTCGCGCGACGTACCGGTCCCAATCGTGGGCAGCGGCTTGCCGCTCGCGTCGTTGCCGAGAGCCACAATCTTGTTGCTGTTGTGCGACCCGGCGATGGTCACGTCCCAGCCTATGGCGCTCCGATCGAGGATCGCCGTGTTGAATTCGACCTCGACGCCGGTGTTGGCAACCGATGACAAGTTCTTGAGCACTGTGAGCTGCGATGCGCCCGACGAGGCGGCGATCGGCTGGCTCACGAGCGCGTCATGCGTTCGCTTGCTGTAATACGTGAAGTCGAAATGCGCTCGGCTGTTCAAAACGGTCATTTCGAAACCAGCCTCCGTTTCGGTCGACCGCTCCGGTTTGAGATCGGCGTTTCCGAGCGCCTGTGCGACCAACCCCGGGATATCGGCCGCAGTCGCCGATCCCGCGACCGACGCGATATTCGCCGTGGTAGCGCCAAACGTCTGTAGCGCCACCGCGCCGCCCGGCTGCACACCCGATGCACCGTACGCCGAGCGCAGACGGAACTGGTTCAGCCAATCCGGTCGCGGGAAGAAGCTCTCGTCGGAGACGATCCACGAGATGCTCGCCTTCGGATAGAACACTCGCTGAAACTTCGTTCCGAAGGAGCTGTTCTGGTCGCTTCGCGCGGCGACGATCAGGAACAGCCGATCTCTGAACGAGCCCTGCTCCTGCAGGTACACGCCGAGCGTCTTGTTCACCGTCGGCAGCGTGTCGATGACGTTCGTTTTTGTCGCCGCATCGCCCACCGTCTGCGCGCCCGGCGGAAGATTCTGCCCCGAAGCGGTAACGATGTCTCGCTCGAGGTTGCTGTAGTCGGCGCCTAACGTGGTTCGGAAGTTCAAATCGCTGCGCGCTTGCCAGGTCGAGCCGCTGACGAGCTTCGCGGAGAAGTTTCGCAGATTAGTCTGCGTCGCCGTCACGGTCCCTTGCCGCTGCGTTCCCGAGTTCGGGCACTCGGAGTAACGACAGATCGCGCCATAGTTGTTGTCGGCGAGATCGAGCCCGATCGTTCCGTCGTTCTGCATCCACGCAATCGGCCTCCACGTTGCGTCCATCGATCCAATGAATCGCTGCGTGCCATTGATGTGCGCGACCTGGAAGATCTGCGCGGGACTGAACCCACCATAGCCGTTGCGATACTCGTTGAGCGTCCCGAGCTCATTGTAGTTCAGTCCATTGTGGTTGAAGCCGGGATTGTTCAGCGCGCTGTAGATGTAGCTGTAGGTATTGTTGTCGGTCTGCGGCAGGCGCTGATTCGTCTCCGAGAACCCGGCGTTCGCGTTCAAATCGAACTTCGGCGTGAATGACGCGCTCAGGTTCGCGCGTGCTCCGTACGACTGAAACGCCTCCGGATTGACCCACTCGTCGCGAAGCGCCGTCCCCATCGAATCCAGCGTCCGCTGCGCGAACGAGGGCATGTGAATAGGGCCGAGCTCGTTTTGCCAGTTGCCGGCTACGAAGAAGCGAACCTGCTCGGAGCCGCCGCTCGCGTTCATCCCATACGCTTGACGATTGCCCAAGCGGTTCGGCGTGGTTGATGGATTGGTCAGAACGTTGTACGAAGTAAGGCTGTCGAGCGTGCACGTTCCCTGACTCTCGGTGACGAGCGTGCATCGCGTGGTCGCGCCGGTCGCATCATGTCCCCACGACGCATACGTCGACGGATACTTGTTCCGGTCGCTCACGCCGCCGACCTCGCCGTAATACGCCCAACGCGTCACCCCGGCGTGGCCCTTCTTCGTCGTGATGACGATGACGCCGTTCGCGGCGTCGGTGCCGTACAGCGTCGCCGCCGACGGACCCTTCACAATCTCGACGTCCTCGATCTCGTTAGGGTCGAAATCGTTGATGAGGCTTGCGGTCGTGCCGCCCGTCGACAGGCTGACACTCCCGGTATTTACGCGCACGCCATCCACGACGTAAATCGGATTGTTCGTGACGCCGCTTCCAGTCGTCGCGAGAGAGCCGAGGCCGCGAATGCGAATCACCGGTGCCGAACCCGTCATTGCTCCCGGCAACACGACGACGCCGGGTGATTTCGCCACGAGCAAGTCGCCGAGATTCGCAATCGGTGTCGTCTCGACCTTTTTATTGACGTCACCTAACGTGCTGACCGCGTTGCCGAGCTCGCTCCTCGCTTGCTGGCCGGTCGCTGTCGTTACGATTTCTTGTAACTGCACCACCGCGCGATCGAGGGTGAAATCGAGCGTTGTAGTGCGACCCGGCACCACGGTGACGGCGCGCCTTCCTTCCAAGTAGCCGACACGCAGCACGCGCACGATCACTGCGCCCGGCGGCACGTTCCGCAGGGTGTACTGACCGTCGGCGTTGGCGGCGGCAATGAGGCTCGTGCCCACCACCGTCACTCGACTGTCGCCGAGCGGAACGTTCGTACCAGCGGACGTAACGCGGCCTGTGACGGTCGCTTGTTGCGCCCGAACTGGTATCGCCGTGATCGCGACGAACACGACGACTGCCAGATAGCGGACGACGCTCCACAACCGAATCGATCTCATTGTGTTGGCCTCCTCGGCGAGCTGTGATCGCACTTCGACGAACGCGCCGCGCCCCCACCCCGTGTGGGGGGCGTGACGCTATGCGAGGTCAGTGAGCGTGACCTCGAAGAGCGCTCATGCAACACGTTTCGAGAGAGCCGAGCTGCCTAACTGTTGATTAGCAGCTGGCTTCGGAGATCGATCGTCATTGTGTCTTTTTTTCGGCGTGGACGCGGCGGCATCGCCTGCTGGTGATGCGCGCCATCCCCAACACCGTTCGGCCGGCTAATACCTTGTTGTCCGCCTTTCGTCACGCTGGAACAGCGCACGAACCCAATACCCCCGCCGCCGAGTTCCCGACGCCCAGATTTCTTTTTACCCAACGCCGCGACGAACATTGTCGCGAACGTGCGCACAATTAACAACTACTAAGAGCCTTTTCGTCACGTAAGAGTACCGCATGAGCCCGTGTCTCGCCGCATGCGAATGATTACTACCGTTACTGGCTCCTTGTCATTGGGGACGGACTCAGGTTCGTCTTGCCTCGTGACAAAACGTTGCAGCACGGGATGCCCTCGAAGGTCGACGGTACAACTCGGCGCCTTACGAGGGTCGGCGAACCAAAAAAGGTAGGGCCGAAATGAAACGAGCCGCCCGAATGGATCGGGCGGCTCGTTTCGATGCAGTTGGAGACCTAG
>DATEHJ010000105.1:0-13777 GCA_035279645.1 Gemmatimonadaceae bacterium | reverse complement strand
AAGATCGTGTGGGAGTACTGTGGGATGACGCGCTCGGCGGAGGGTCTCAAGAAGGCGCTACAGTTGATTCCGCCGTTGCGAGAGGAATTCTGGAGCGACCTCAGAGTGCCGGGCACCGGCCAAGAGCTCAACCAGGAGCTGGAGCGCGCGGGCCGCGTCGCCGATTTCCTCGAGCTGGCGGAATTGATGTGCATCGACGCGCTCCAGCGCGAAGAGTCGTGTGGCGCCCATTTTCGCATCGATCATCAAACGCCGGACGGCGAGGCGCTCCGCAACGATGAGAAGTTCGCGTACGTGTCAGCGTGGGAATTCGTTTGCGACGACAAGCCGCCGATCCTGCACAAGGAGCCATTGCTGTTCGAGAATGTGGCACTGGCGACGAGGAGTTATAGATAGAGTTGTTAGGGGCTAGCGCGCAGAGGTTAGGGCTCAATGAATCTTGAACTCCATGTGTGGCGGCAAGCGGCGCCTAACGCGGATGGATCCTTTGTCACGTACCCGGCAAGGGACGTCAGCCCGGACATGTCGTTCCTCGAGATGCTCGACGTCGTGAACGAGCGACTCGTCGCGGAGGGGAAGGAGCCGATCGCGTTCGACCACGACTGTCGCGAAGGGATTTGCGGTGCGTGCGGGATGATGATCAACGGCATCGCGCACGGGCCGATGAAGGCGACCGCGACCTGTCAGCTCCACATGCGGCACTTCAAGGACGGCGACGTCGTCTGGATCGAGCCCTGGCGCGCGCGCGCTTTTCCCGTCGTGAAGGATCTCGTCGTGAGTCGGGCCGCGCTGGATCGCATCATCGCCGCCGGTGGGTTCATCAGCGTCAACACCGGAAGCGCGCCGGAGGCGAATTCGCTACCCGTCGGGAAGCAAGAGGCCGAGGACTCGATGGATGCCGCCGCGTGCATCGGCTGTGGCGCGTGTGTCGCTGCCTGCCCGAATGGCTCGGCCTCGCTCTTCACCGCGGCGAAAATCTCGCACCTTGGGTTACTGCCGCACGGTCAACCGGAACGGATGCGCCGCGCCCTGCGCATGGTCGCACAAATGGATGTCGAGGGGTTCGGCCATTGCACGCTGTTCGGAGAATGCCAGGAGGCCTGTCCCAAGGAGATCAGCATCGATACGATCGCGCGGATGAATCGGGACTACATGCGTGCCAGCGTTAGGCACCGGGAGGAGAAGAAGGCAGCCGGCGCTGGTTGAGCGCCATTAGAGCTTGGGCAGGGTCACGCCTTTCTGCCCCTGGTACTTTCCCTTCTTGTCCTTGTACGACACGGCGGGTTCTTCCTCGCCGCGAAAGAACAGCACCTGCGCGATGCCTTCGTTCGCGTAGATCTTCGCCGGCAATGGCGTCGTGTTCGAGATCTCGAGCGTGACGTAACCCTCCCATTCCGGCTCGAAGGGCGTGACGTTCGTGATGATGCCGCAGCGCGCGTACGTCGACTTGCCGACGGTGACGGTGAGAACGTTGCGAGGGATCCGGAAATACTCCACGGAGCGCGCGAGCGCGAAGGAGTTTGGCGGCACGATGCACACGTCGCCCTCGAACTCCACGAACGACTTCGGGTCGAAGGCCTTCGGGTCGACGATCGAATTCAGCACGTTCGTGAAAATCCGGAACTCGCGGGCGACGCGCATGTCATATCCGTACGAACTGACGCCGTACGAGATGACGCCGGAGCGTACCTGACTTTGCTCGAAGGGCTCGATCATGCGCGCCTCGGCGGCCATGCGCGTGATCCAGCGGTCGGACATGAGAGACATTTGCGTGGCGCGTGAAGCGTGGCGCGTGAAGCGAGGCGCGCTGCGTGCGGGGGAACGAGTGAGCGGACTAAGCTAGAGGAAGCGGAGCGCACAGCCAAGCGCGTGGCACAACATTCCCGACGCTGATTTTTCGCGCCACGCGCCATGCGCCGCACGTCACGCCGTTGACACTGTATCTCGGCCTCAGATAACTTTCGCATACTTAGTGAAAGATTTCACGAAGTCGGGAGATTATGGAACGCGCGTACGTACCGGTTCTTCTGCTTCTCGGATTCGTGGTGTTCAATGCGGTGTTGATGTTGGGCGTGTCCGCGCTGACACTCCGCGCGCGACCGACGCCGGTGAAGCAGACGGCGTACGAATCAGGCATTCCGCCTCTGGGAGACGCGCGTGAGCGTTTCTCGGTGAAGTTCTACATGGTGGCGGTGCTGTTCATCATCTTCGATATCGAAACCGTCTTCATGATTCCGTGGGGGGCGCATTTCTGGCAGCTCTCCTGCGCGCGTCCGCTGGCCGTGGGCGCTACATGTCCCGCGGGCCAAGTGTCGCTCTTCGGTTTCGTCGAGATGGTCGTGTTCATCGCGATCCTCCTCGTCGGCTTCATTTACGTGTGGAAGAAGGGAGCGCTGCAATGGGATTGAGCCGACAACCGGAGCCCGCAGCAATCGTTGGAGGGGGCGAGCCCTGGGTCACGACGCGACTGGATTTCGTGGTGAACTGGGCGCGCGCCAATTCCCTGTGGCCGATGCCGTTCGGCACGGCGTGCTGCGCGATCGAGTTCATGGCTACCGCGGCGAGTCGTTACGACCTCGCGCGCTTCGGCATGGAGCGACAGAGCTTCTCGCCTCGTCAGGCAGACGTTCTCATCTGCGCCGGACGCGTTCCGTTCAAGCTCGCGCCGGTGCTTCGGCGCATCTGGCAGCAGATGCCGCAGCCCAAGTGGTGCATCTCGATGGGCGCGTGTGCGTCGAGCGGCGGCATGTTCGACAACTACGCGGTGGTGCAGGGAATCGATACCATCATCCCCGTCGACGTGTACGTGCCCGGATGTCCGCCGCGTCCCGAAGGACTGCTCTACGGCATACTGCTCCTTCAAAAGAAAATCATGAATGAGCGCGCGAAGGACAAAACTCTGCGCAACGAAATGGAGCCGGATCCAAAGAGTCAGCTGTACATTCCCCCGCCGGTGATCGACGAAATATCCGAGCCGTTCGGCAATTCGGTGCATCAGACGCGCTCCGGCCTGTGAGCACGAGCTTCACTCCAGTCGTCGCCGGGAGCGCGCTGCCGAGCGACGCGCCCGCGCCCGCGACACCGCAATCCATCGCGCACCATGGCGGTGAGCCGAATCCTTCGGCGGCAACGTTGCGTCTGCAGTTCAGCGGCGCCGTGCAGGGCATCGATGTCGTTTGGGGCGAGACCACCGTCATCGTCGCCGGCGAGCAGCTCCTCGACATCGTTCGGTGGCTGCACGACGATCCGGCTCAGCGATACGACTACCTGTCCGACATTACCGCGATCGAATTTCGCGATACGGAGCAACCGCTCGAGGTCGTGTGGCACCTGCGGTCGTTGCCCTATCGCCGATTTCTCCGCTTGAAGGTTCGAATCACGAAGGGCGCGCCGCTCGAGGTGCCCAGCGTCTGGAGTGTGTATCGCGGCGCTGATTGGCTCGAGCGTGAGTGCTACGACATGTTCGGGATCCGATTCAGCGGCCATCCCGATCTTCGGCGGTTGCTGATGTGGGAGCAGTACCGCGAAGGGTATCCTCTGAGAAAGGATTTTCCGCTGCGGGGCCGATTCAGCCGCTCCGAGCAATTGCGCCAGGCGTTGGATGCGAACCCGGAGGCGCGATACTCGAAGGAGGAACTCTCGATTGCGCAGGCGTTCGAGGATCTTCCCGACGACATGCGGCGCCGGCTCAGTACGGGCGAGAAGACTGGAGAATAGACGGCGCATGGCAACGACGAAGCGGACGATTGAAGTCGAGTTGTCGACGAGCGGCCTGGACGCGCAAGGGCGGCCCCAGCGCGTCCCGCTGGTGGTGGACGACGGCGGGTCGCCAGTCGCCCTCGAGGCGCCGCCGTCGGTTGAGCCGGATCTTTCCGGTGATCACATGCTCATCAACATCGGACCGCAGCATCCGGCAACGCACGGCGTTTTGCGCTTGGTCCTCGAGCTGGATGGCGAGACGGTCGTCCGCTGCATTCCGCACATCGGCTACCTCCACTGCGGATTCGAGAAGATCGGGGAGTACCGGCAGTACAACCAGATCATTCCGTGGACGGACCGTGAGGATTATCTCAATTCGCCGGGCAACAATGTCGCCTTCGCGTTAGGCGCCGAGCGATTGTTCGGGATCGAGATCACGGAGCGGTGCAAGGTGTTGCGCGTGATGGCCATGGAGCTCTCGCGCATCATGTCGCACCTGGTCTGGCTCGGCACGACCTGCATCGACATCGGCGCCTTCACGCCGTTTCTCTGGTCGTTCGAGAAGCGCGAAAAGATCTACGAGCTGCTCGAGGACTGGATCGGCGCCCGCTTGACGACGACGCTGACGCGCGTCGGCGGCATGGGCGCTGACGTGCCCGAGTCGTGGGTCGACAAGCTGCGCACGTTCGTGCAGGCGTTCCCGAAAACGCTCAACGAGATCGACCGCGTCGTGACGCGCAACGGTATCTGGGTCGGCCGGACGATCGGACTCGGCGTGATGAGCGCCGAGGAAGCGGTGAACTACGGACTGTCCGGACCGATGCTGCGCGCCTCCGGCGTCGCGTACGACGTGCGGAAGGACTTCCCGTATCTGGACTACGAGACGTACGACTTCGACGTCCCCGTCGGCACTCACGGCGACGTGTACGATCGCTATCTCGTGCGCATGGAAGAGCTGCGGCAATCGACGCGCATTCTCGAGCAGGCGATTGACCGCTTACCGGATGGTCCGGTGAACGTTGCCGACCATCGAGTCATCCTTCCGTCAAAAAGCAAAGCGACGAGCGACATGGAGTCGATGATCCATCACTTCAAGCAAGTGATGGAGGGTCCGCGTCCGCCGATCGGTGAGGCGTACGTCGCGGTCGAGAGTCCAAAGGGGGAGAAGGGCTACTATATGGTGTCGGATGGTACGTCGAAGCCCGCGCGGTGGCGGATCCGTCCGCCCTCGTTCGTGAATCTGTCGGCGATCCCGAAGATGGTGGAAGGGCATCTCCTGTCGGACGTGATCGCGATCAACGCGAGTATCGATATCGTGATGGGGGAGATTGATCGATGATCACGACATGTCATCCCGAGGAGCGCAGCGACGAAGGATCTGCACGTCTTCGGCCAGGTGAAGTGCAGATTCCTCGCTTCGCTCGGAACAACAGACCATGAGTATTCATGAAATCGGTGGCGTCGAGGCTCCCGCGGATGCCGTGCACGCCCGGCACGCAAGCCAACCATATCAGCCGGTGTTCGTTGGCGCGCGAAAACTAGAGTTGGACGAGCTGCTCGCGCGCTATCCGTCGAAGATGGCTGCGCTCCTGCCGGCGCTGTGGATGGTACAGCACGACCGCGGGTGGGTGAGCGAGGAAGGGATGGCCGAGGTCGCGCGGCTCCTCGAGCTCACGCCGGCGTACGTGAAGGGCGTCGTGACGTTCTACACGATGTATCACCAGCACCCGGTCGGGAAATACTTCATCCAGGTGTGTACGACGTCACCCTGCCAGGTCTGCGGCGCCGAGGAAGTCGTCGAGGCGTTCCTCCGTCACACTGGGTGCCAGGAGCTGGGCGTGATCTCGCCCGACGAGAAGTTCACGGTCATCGAGGTAGAGTGCCTGGGTGCATGCGGCTTCGCGACTCCGGTGATGGTCAATGAGGATTTCGTCGAGTCGGTGACGCCGGAAGGCGTTCCCGAGCTTCTTTCGCGATATAAGTAAATGGGCTTCCCTCACACGTCGCACGCGCGGGAGACCGCGGTGCTCTCGAAGTACTTCGGCGACCGCAGCGCGATCACGCTCGACGGCTGGCGGACGCGCGGCGGCTACGTCGCGCTCGAGCTCGCGTTAGGCATGTCTCCCGCCGACATCGTGAACATCGTGAAGGAGTCGGGCTTGCGCGGACGCGGCGGCGCCGGATTCCCGACGGGGCTCAAGTGGTCGTTCATGAAGCCCGGAGACGGCAAGCCGCACTATCTCTGCTGCAACGCCGACGAGTCGGAGCCAGGCACCTTCAAGGATCGCGAGATCATGCGGTGGACGCCGCACGCGCTCGTCGAAGGGTGCGCGATCGGCGCATACGCGATTGGCGCGGAGACAGCGTACATCTACATCCGCGGCGAATTTACCGAACCGATCGAGCGGGTGGAGGCAGCAATCAAGGAGGCCTACGCCGCCGGAATGATTGGAAAAAATGCGATGGGTACGGGCAAGACGATAAATGTATGGGTCCATCGTGGTGCTGGCGCCTACATCTGCGGGGAAGAGACCGCGCTGATGAACTCCCTCGAAGGGAAGCGCGGCAATCCGCGGATCAAGCCGCCCTTTCCCGCCGTGGCGGGGGTCTTTGGCCAACCGACGACCATCAACAACGTCGAGACGCTCGTCGCGGTTCCACACATTCTCAACAACGGCGCCGACTGGTACAAGAAGTTCTCACGCTCCGACAATCCGAAGAGCACCGGCACGAAGCTCTATTCGGTGTGCGGCAACATCGCGCGGCCGGGGAATTACGAAGTCACGATGGGATTCCCCTTCAAGGACTTCCTCTACGATCTCTGCGGAGGTCCGCTTCCGGGCCGTAAGTTCAAGGCAATTATTCCGGGTGGAATCTCCGTTCCGATTCAAACGGTTGCGGAGGCCGAAGCCTCGCTCATGGACTATGAGGGGTTTGTCGCGCAGGGCACGATGCTCGGCTCCGGAGGTGTGATCGTCGTCGACGACGCGCAGAACCTCGTGAAGTTCATTGCGCGCGCGGCGCGCTTTTTTGCCCACGAGAGTTGTGCCCAGTGTACGCAGTGTCGCGAAGGCACGGCATGGACGACGAAGATCCTCGAGCGGATCGCCGCCGGCGACGGAACGTCGGAGGACCTCGACACGCTGCTCGAGATCGCCGACAACATGACCGGCAAAACCATCTGTGTGCTGAGCGATTCCTGTGCGACGCCGGTGGTGTCGGGCTTGAAGAAGTTCCGCGGTGACTTCGAAGTGCTGATCAAACAGAAGACGCATCTCCTCGTGCCGGCCGTTGCCTAACGTCGAACGATAGCATACAGATGGTTAACCTAACGATCGAAGGACGTACGGTATCGGTGCCTGAAGGGACGTCGATCCTCGAGGCGGCGAAGGCGGCGGGCGTGCTCATCCCGCACTACTGCTACCATCCGGGATTGCCGGTGGCGGGAGTGTGCCGCATGTGTCTCGTCGAGGTCGAGAAGATGCCGAAGCTCGCGCCTTCGTGCGCGACGGCAGTCGCGGAAGGGCAGGTGGTCCGCGTCCACACCGACAAGGCACTCGAGGCGCGGCAGGGCGTGCTCGAGATGTTGCTCATCAACCACCCGCTCGACTGTCCGATCTGCGATCAGGCCGGTGAATGCGAGCTGCAAGACTATACCTATCAGGAGGGACGCCCCGAGGGTCGCTACCGCGAGCCGAAGCGATTCAACCCGGTCGAGGATTTTGGCGGCGACGTCATTTATGTCGCCAATAGGTGTATTCTGTGCACGCGCTGCGTCCGCTTCATGGACGATGTTGCGCACCACCCAATCCTCAATGTGTCTGAGCGTGGCGATCGCGCCGTGATCGGCAAGTTCGAGGGCGAGGACATGACGCACCCGTGGGCGGGGAACGTCATCGATCTGTGCCCGGTGGGCGCCCTGTTGTCCAAAGACGCGCTCAATAAGGCACGCGCCTGGGAGCTCGATCGCGCGGCGTCGGTCTGCCCGAATTGCTCGCAAGGCTGCAACATCATGATCGAAACGCGCGACAACATGGTCGTGCGAATGCGGCCGAGGCCTAACGACGACGTCAACAAGTACTTCATGTGCGATTACGGCCGTCTGAACTATCGCTGGCTGAATCGCCGTGATCGCGCCGACGTCCCGATGGTGCGACAAGGCCAAACGCTCGCCGGATGCGACTGGGATCGCGCGCTCGGCGAAGCCACACGGCTCATGAACGGCAAGCGCGTGTTCGTGCTCGTGTCGCCGATGCTATCGAACGAAGCACTCTTTCTCTTGTCCGAGGTCGTCAAACGCTCGGGTGGCGCTGGTGCCTTTCGTGTCGCGACGGGCCCTGAAGCTCCACTCGAAGGCGTCGAGGATCTCGCGCTCCGTGCCGACCGTGCGGCCAACGTCCGCGGCGCCGAGTTGCTCGGCTTCGCGAAAAGCGAGAAGCCGCTCGATGCGCTCGGCGCCGGTGACGTCCTGCTCGTCGCCGACGAGGAGCTGGCGGGTGTGGATGCCGCGGGCGCCGCGAAGGCGGGAACGACGATCGTCGTCGGCACGACGCTGCCCTTCTGGGCGCGCCACACCGCCTCGGTTGTACTGCCGATCGCGAACATGAGCGAGGAAGATGGGACGTTCACGAACCTTCGTGGGCGTGTCCAACGGTTCACGCAGGCGAAGGCCGCGCCGGGCTTCGCGCGTCCGAGCTGGTTCGTCCTCTCTGACCTTCTCGCCGCTTTGGGTGGCTCCGGGGGTGGCGGCCTGGCGAGCGACGTCTTTGCCGCGCTCGCGAAGTCGCGTCCGGCGTTCGGCGGGATGTCATATGACGCGTTAGGCATGAAGGGCGCGATGATCGCCGGCGCCATGGCGGAGGCCACCGAATGACCCTCGCCGGTGTAGGCGTGGCACCGATACAAACGCTCCAGGTGGTGAGCGGGCCGGAGCACTTCCAAGCCTGGCTCGTGTTTACGGGGATCAAGATCATCCTGCTTTTCTCGATCTATCTCGTCGGCGTCGCGATGCTCACGCTGCTCGAGCGGAAGATCGCGGGCTGGATTCAGGATCGGCTGGGCCCGAATCGCGTTGGCCCTGGCGGCATTGCACAGCCGCTAGCGGATGGTCTCAAGAACATCATGAAGGAGGAAACGTATCCCGGTGCCGCCTACAAGCCGCTGTTTATCCTCGCGCCGGCGATCTCATTTATCCCAGCGCTCATGACGATGGCGGTGATTCCATTCGGAGCGCCCTGGTACTCACGTTGGGGAGTGATCGACATGTCGATCGCACCGCTGCCGGTCGGCTTCCTCTACATTCTTGCGATCTCGTCGTTAGGCGTGTACGGCATCGTGCTTGCCGGCTGGTCGTCGAACAACAAGTACGCGCTGCTGGGCGGCCTTCGCTCCAGCGCGCAGATGGTGTCGTACGAAATCGCGATGGGGATGGCGACAATCCCGGTGCTTCTGCTCTCGGGCAATGTCTCGCTCAGCGCGATCGTCGCGCAGCAGACCTCGGGACAGTGGCCGCTGTCGTGGAACGTCTTCGGCTGCACGATCGCGTTCTTCATCTTTTTCGTGTCTGCGTTCGCCGAGACGAACCGATTGCCCTTCGATCTCCCCGAGGCGGAGTCCGAGCTCATCGCCGGCTATCACTCGGAATACAGCTCGATGAAGTTCTCGATGTTCTTCATCGCCGAGTATGCGAACATGGTGACGGCGAGCGCATTGATGGCGACGCTGTTTTTCGGCGGTTGGGACATCCCCTTCATCACGTGGGACAACACCGCACACAGCCTTTGGGCGTCGCTGGCGACCTTCGTGTTTTTCTTCGTCAAGATTCTTGTTTTCGTCTTCATCTTCATGTGGGTGCGCTGGACCCTCCCACGCTTCCGCTATGATCAGCTCATGGCGCTCGGCTGGAAGATCCTGCTGCCGCTCGCGCTCGCGCACATCGTGGCGATGGCGGGGACGATCGTGGGGCTGAACGCCGCGGGTTTCGCGCGTGGCTCCTGGCAGTTCGGCGCCGCGCTCCTCGCGCTGAACATTCTTTTCGTTGTCGTTGTGTTCCTGATCATCGATCGTGGCCGCATCGTGAGTCCGGCGTACTCGCGGCTGGATCGTCGCGATCTGCAGAAGGTGCGACAGGCGGCGATCGATCGTACCAGGTATTCCCCCGTGGAGGCGGGCCGCTGATGGCCATTGGCGTGAAGGTGCTCGAGCGTCCGATCGAGCAGACGAGTTATGTGCGCGCGACGCTGAGCGGTATGGCGGTCACGCTGAAGCACCTCTTTTCCGACAAGGTGACCTGGCAGTATCCCGAGCAGAAGTGGTCGCTTTCGCCGCGCTGGCGCGGCACGCACCGCATGCTCACGACGGAGGACGGGAAGGCGAAGTGCGTCGCCTGCGGTCTGTGTCCGACCGTGTGCCCGGCGAACTGCATCAAGCTCGTTCCCGGCGAGGATGAGAAGGGGAACCGCTATCCGCTGTTGTTCGAGATTGACGAGTTTAGATGCATTTTCTGTGGGTACTGCCAAGAGGTGTGCCCGGAGGAAGCGATCCACGTCGGGCGGCACTATGAGAATGCTGAATACAGCCGCGAGGGGTTCGTGTACGATCTCGAGCGCTTGATGGCACAAACGCATCCGGTCTGCGAGATGTGGGACCCAGCCGATCCGAAGGGAGAATAGGTAGTGCACGAGAATCTGCCGCTCTTCTACACCTTCAACTTCTACGTCTTCGGCATCGTCGCCGTGGTCGCGGCGCTCCTGTTCGTCACGCGTAAGAGCCCCGTGGCGGCGGCAATGTGGCTGGTGACGACGATGTTCGCGCTCGCCGCGCTCTACATCATGCTCGACGCGCAGTTCATCGGCGCGATTCAAGTGCTCGTGTATGCCGGTGCAATCATGGTGGTCTTTCTGTTTGTTATCATGTTGCTCAACCTTGGCCACCCCTCTGAGATCGCCGATGCGCGGGGCCGAGGATGGAAGCTGGTGGCCGGCGCGATCGGAATCGCCATGCTGGCGCAGATCTTCGCGATCACGCGGGCCCACGTGCAGCCGCGGATCCCGCAGGACTATCTGGCGCGACAGATCGAATACACTGGTGTCATTGCTCCGATCGCCGGGCCGCTCTTTAACGAATACTTACTGGCCTTCGAGGTGACGAGCGTGCTTCTGCTTGCGGCGGTCGTGGGCGCGGTGGTGCTGGGCAGGCGGAGGCCGACCGATGCTGGCTGAGGCGCTTTTTTTCTCGGCGGTGCTGTTCACGATCGGCGTCGTCGGCGTCCTGACGCGGCGCAACGCGATCATCGTGTTCATGTGCGTCGAGCTGATGCTCAACGCCGTGAACCTGACCTTCGTCGCGTTCTCCCAGGTGTACGGCGTCAGCGGGCAGGTGTTCGTGTTTTTTGTGATGACCGTCGCCGCGGCGGAGGCCGCCGTCGGACTCGCCATCATCATCGCGCTCTTCCGTCATCGACAGACGGTTAATCTCCAGAACATCAACCTCCTGAAAGGCTGATGCTTCTCCAGGACGTTGCCAACGTCGCGCATCCGCTCGCCGGCACGGTCGCGCGGTGGATGTGGGCGCTGCCGCTGTTGCCCTTGCTCGGCTTCGTGCTGAACGGCGCGCTGTCGATCGCGAGCGCCTATCACGCGGGGCCCGCGGATCCGGTAGCGCAACCGCATGACGATGCGCATGCATCGGGTGAGGAATCGCACCTCGACGCGGCCGGCGGTCATGACGACGATTACCATCGCGTCGTGCGACATCGATTCGCGACCCTCACGAGCATCATCGGACCGGGTGTGATGGTGCTCGCGTTCGCGCTGGCCGTCGCCATGTACCTCGCGATGCAGGGTGCGGGTGGCGAGCTACGCGCGCCATTCATTCAGCGGTACTACGAATGGATGCCGGTCAGCGATCTTCACATCGACGCCGCGTTCCAGCTGGACCAACTGTCGATGGTAATGATCTTGGTCATTACAGGCGTCGGGATGTTGATCCACATATTTAGCGTTGGCTATATGCGGGACGACGCCGGGTATCCTCGCTATTTTTCATATCTCAACCTGTTCGTCGCGTTCATGCTCGTGCTCGTGATGGGCGCGAATTATCCGGTAATGTTCGTCGGGTGGGAAGGCGTCGGCCTCTGTTCGTATTTGCTCATCGGCTTCTGGTATCTCGACAAGGCGAACGCGGACGCCGGCAAGAAGGCGTTTATCATGAACCGCATCGGCGACTTTGGGTTCCTCGTCGCGATGTTCATGCTGTTCGCGAATATCGGCACGCTGGAGTTCGAGGGCGTGCGCGCACAGGCGACGAGTCTCGGTCCAAACGTCACAACCTGGGTCTGTCTTTTCTTCTTCCTCGGGTGCACGGGAAAGAGCGCACAGATTCCGCTCTACACCTGGCTGCCCGATGCGATGGCTGGACCGACCCCCGTCTCGGCGCTGATCCACGCGGCGACGATGGTCACCGCCGGTGTATATCTCATCGCCCGCAGCAATTTCCTCTTCGCGCTCTCTCCGACCGCGAGCCTGACGGTTGTCGTGATCGGTGCGCTGACGGCCATCTTCGCCGCGTCGATTGGCCTCAAGCAGTGGGACATCAAGAAGGTGTTGGCGTATTCGACCGTCTCGCAGCTCGGGTACATGTTCGTCGCAGTTGGGGCTGGAGCGTACGTGTCCGGTGTGTTCCACCTCGTGACACACGCCTTTTTCAAGGCATTGCTCTTCCTTGGATCCGGCTCCGTCATCTTCGCGATGCATCGCGCCTATCACGCGACACATAACGACGATGACGCGCAGGACATGCGGAATATGGGCGGCCTCAAGCGTTACATGCCGTGGACTTTCTGGCTCATGCTCGCCGCCACGCTCGCAATCGCCGGCATCTTCCCATTCTCCGGATTCTTCTCGAAGGACGAGATCCTCGGCACCTTGTTCTTGCGCGCCCGCGGCTCGACCTTGGCTGACGCTCACTGGTTAGGCATTCCGGGCGGGATCGTGCTTTACGCGTGTTATGTGCTCGGGCTTGCCGCGGCGTTCATGACCGCCGTCTACATGATGCGGATGCTCATGTACACCTTCCTCGGGCCGAATCGAACGGGGGAGAAAGAGCGTGGTTTCCTCGGCGAGGCGCCGTGGGTCATGACGGGACCGCTCGTAATTCTCGGCGTCTTGAGCGTCACCGGCGGTTGGCTCAACTTGCCCGAGCTGATCCCGCTTGGACGCGTCGGCGTGCTCGATCGGTGGCTGGAGCCAGTGGTGGGCGAATCGATGTTGCGCATCACGCGCGGAGCGGTCCCCGAGGTCAATCCAACACTCGAATACGCGCTGATCGGCGTCGCGCTCTTCATCGCGATCGCCGGGATCGTCGTCGCGTGGACGGCGCTCAAGCCGGCGCGGCTCGTTCCTAAACGAGAGGCAAAGCCGGAAGAGGGCTTCGAGCGCGTACTGGCAAACAAGTACTATGTCGACGAGATCTACGATGATGCTGTGGTGCAGCCAACGGTCAACGTGTCGCGGTCGCTGCTCTGGAAGGGCATCGACTCCGGTCTGATCGACGGAGCGATGGTGAATTTCTTCGGTGGCCAGGTGCCCCGGCTCGTCGGCTGGATTGGCTCGCAGCTGCAGTCGGGCCAGGTCGGCACGTACGCGTGGGTGTTGGTTGTCGGTGTGCTGCTCGTGCTTGGCGCTTTTACGATCCGGTGATCATGAACGGTTTTCTCAGCTCCATCGGTTACGATCGCTGGATCCTTCCCGCGTTGCTCGTCATCCCCATGGCGGGCGCTCTGCTGATCTGGGTGCAGGGCGCGTTAGCCAGCGGCCCGACGCGTGCTAGCGATCAACCGGCCGGCGCGGACGAGATCGCAACCGGCGTCGCCAGCGCCCCTCGCGTCCTCGCGCTCCTGACGTTCCTCGTGGAATTCGTCGTCTCGTTAGGCCTCTGGTGGGCGTTCGACCCAGTCTCTCCTAATTGGCAGTTCGCCGTCGACAAGCTCTGGATTCCGGCCTGGGGCGTGCATTTCGCCATCGGCATCGACGGGATGGCGATGATGATGATCTTGCTGACGACGTTCATTATGGTTTTG
>DATEHJ010000104.1:0-17377 GCA_035279645.1 Gemmatimonadaceae bacterium | reverse complement strand
GAGCGGGAACGTGCTGACGGGGCGCACGATCACGTGGAGTAGCGCGAACACGGCGGTCGCGACGGTCGATGGGAGTGGCCTGGTGCACGCGGTGGGCGCGGGCAACGTGAACATCGTCGCCACGGCAGAGGGCATCAATGGATCCGCATCCCTCGGGGTAAGCTCGCCGGCTGCGCCCGCGCCGGCGCCCGTTGCATCGGTTTCGGTGAGTCTGCAGAGCTCGAGCGTTGCCGTCGGTGGCACGTCGCAAGCGACCGCGACGCTGCGTGACAGCAGCGGCAATGCGCTGACTGGACGCACCGTCACCTGGTCGAGCTCGAATACACTGGTCGGCACGGTGAGCGCATCTGGTGTTGTCACAGGCGTTGCGGCCGGAACGGCAACGATCACGGCGACGAGTGAAGGGAGGAGCGGATCGGCTTCCATTACGGTGACGCTCGTGCCGGTCGCATCGGTCGCGGTCACGCTCACGCCGAGTAGTGTCGCGGCGGGACAGGCCGCGCAGGCAGCCGCGGTGTTAAAAGATGCTCAAGGAAATCCCCTCACCGGTCGCACCGTTGCGTGGTCGAGCTCCAACGCCGCCGTCGCGACGGTCTCATCGTCGGGTGCGGTGCAGGCGGTCGCGGCCGGAACAGCGACGATCACGGCGACCATTACTGGAGTCACCGGGTCGGCGACGCTCACGGTGACCCAAGTGCCCGTCGCGAGCGCGACGGTGACGTTGAATTCGCCGAGCCTAACGGCGGGTCAAAGCACGCAAGCCTCGGCGGTCACGAAGGACGCGAGTGGCAACGTGCTCACTGGCCGCGCCATCACGTGGAGTAGCTCCAACACCGCTGTCGCCACCGTGTCCAGCAGTGGCGTCGTGCAAGCGATCGCCGCGGGCACCGCGTCGATTAGCGCGACGAGTGAAGGAAAGACCGGCAGTGCCACGCTGACGGTGACGTCGGCGCCGGTTGCGACGGTGACGCTGTCGCCGGCGAGTGTGAGCCTTCCGGTCGCGGCGACACAGCAAATAGCCGCGACGGACAAGGACGCGTCGGGGAATACGTTGAGCGGTCGCGCGATTACGTGGGCCTCGAATGCGACCGCTGTCGCTACGGTGAGCAGCACTGGGCTCGTGTCAGCGGTCGGTGCCGGCTCGGCGACGATCACGGCGACGAGCGAAGGAAAGATCGGCACGACGAGCGTGACGGTTACGACCGCAGTCTCGCCGGGACCCGGAGTTCCCGTGTACGATCCGACGAACTCGACGCATGTGCTGCATGTGTTCGAGGACTGGAGTGCGTACAGCAGTCCCAGTCAGGTCGGTCAGATCAATCGCGCCGACGGTGGTGGACCATGGCTGAACGGCAACTCGTCTTTCCAGACTCTCTCCACCAGCAACGTCGACCCATGGTACGGCAAGAAGACGCTCGACATCAACTACCAGGGGACACCGGCGGCGAATTCAGCCTTCGAGCGTGGTGTCACGCTCGTCCAGGGAACGCCGGCTCGCTATCTCAATGCGAGCAGCGCGAGGGAAGCGATCGTGCTCGAGTGGGCATGGCGTTGGGAAGGGGCCCCGTACGAGGGCAAGATCGCGGACTTCCAGCCGTACGCGGGAACGGATCGTTTCAACTATCAGACGGACCCGGACTACCTGGGCTCCCAGCAGCAGACGAGCTGCGATGCGGATCCGCTCTGCAGCAAGTACTACACGAACAACGGCAACACGCCGCGCTTTGCCGGGCTGACGCCATCGGCGAACTATGGAACGGGCGCGATCGCGCGCAGCATGTACGCGCAGAACCCCATGTTCTATCGGCAAAACCGGAATTGGGCGCCCGGCGGAAACGGCACCGGCTCGGTGGACTGGGGTGGCAACAGCTGGCAGACGATCGGAATTACCTTTGCCGACAACCGATGGCGCCGCACGATCATACGCCTGACGATGAACAGTGGCGCGATGGGAACGGGGCGCATCGAGGAGTGGCTGCAGATCGCGGGGCAGCCCGCCGTGAAAGTCATGGAGTTCATCGGTGACCCGGGTGGTTTCGACGCCGGGCTCGTGAACGGGCGCGACGTCAGCCAGGGCGGCAACACGTGGCTATCGTCGAGCGCCACGCTCTATCTGTACACCCTCACCGCAGTCGGCGGCATCTACAACGGGGGCAACACCACGCACCTCGGTTACGTGCGTATCTGGTCGGAGCCGCGACAGTAGGGCGCTCGGATCAGTACCGGCGGCGGGGGACGACCATCGTCCCTCGCCGCTTCTTCCTATATATAGGTTGCGCGAGACAGAACACCAGCGGGTGTTCGAAATGAGTTATTCACTGTGGCGGCCGTGCCACACTCCGAGCGGGCTGTGTGTGGTCTATCTCGTTGTTAATTAACTAGTTACGTCGCAATTCCGGCCTGCCGGAGTCGGCACCTCCATTGCAACGTGGGCTCACGTGTCCGCCTCCACGCTCGCTCGAAAGGGCAACAGAAAGCTCGAATTCGCGCACCCATTTCCGCACAGCGCCGTGAGGCTTACATGTGCGGAATAGTTGGCGCATACAATAAGAAGGGGCGTCCTGTCGACGAAGCACTCGTCGGCACAATGCGCGACTCACTCCGGCATCGCGGTCCAGACGACGCGGGCATCTACGTCGATGGCAGTGTGGGGCTCGGCCACCGGCGGTTGAGCATTGTCGATCTCTCTCCGGCTGGGCACCAGCCGATGTGCAACGAAGACGGCACTGTCTGGCTCGTCTTCAACGGAGAGATCTACAACTACGTCGAGCTCGCGCGCGGTCTTCGGGCGCGCGGTCATCAGTTTCGGTCAGACACCGATAGCGAAGTCATCATCCATCTTTATGAGGAAGAGGGCGAAGACTGCGTCCGCTCCCTCAACGGGATGTTCGCATTCGTCATTTGGGATCGGCGCACGGGAGCGCTCTTCGTTGCGCGTGATCGGCTTGGCATCAAGCCACTGCACTACTACGACGATCCGGACTGGTTCCTGTGCGGGTCCGAGATCAAGGCGCTGCTCGCTCATCCGGACGTCCACGCGGCGCCCGATTCGCGGGGAATCGCGGACTATCTCTTCGCCGGCCACGCGCTCGGTCGGAAGACGATGTTCTCTGGTATCAACCAGCTCCCTCCCGGACATTGCCTAACGGTGCGCAATGGGCAAGTTCGTGTGCGAGAGTATTGGTCTCCGGTTTACCATTATCAGTGGGATCGCCCGGAGCAGCGCGTCGTCAGTGATCTCGCGGATCTCCTCGACGACGCCGTGCGCATCCATTGCCGAAGCGACGCGGCTCTCGGCTGCCACCTCAGCGGTGGTCTCGATTCAAGTCTAGTCACCGCGCTGGCATCGCGGCATCGCTCCAATCTCGAGACCTTTTCGATCCGATTCACCGACGGCAAGTACTTCGACGAGGGGCCACATGCGCGCGCCGTTGCGCGCCACCTTGGCACGCGTCACCGAGAGGACCTGCCGGGCCTCGAAGATTTGACCGCAATGTATGCCACGCTCATGTGGCATCAGGATGTTCCGATGGTCGATGCCGCGGGCTTCACATACTGGGCTGCGTCGCGATTGGCGGCGCGACATGTGAAGGTCGCGCTTACTGGCCATGGCGGCGACGAGATTTTCGGGGGATATCCGCTGCAGTTCCAAACCGCGTTCGGCTCGACGGGAATGTTCGACCTCGCCGCTCGACCGAGCGACGCCTCGACACATGGAGCGGTCGCGCGGTTGAGAGCTGTCGTGCGTCGGGAAGGGATGCGCGGACTTTCGCGCCGTCTCACTCGGCGCCTAACGCGTGAGCGCCCACTCGCGCTCGGCGAGCGGTGGATCAGCCACAAATGCGGTGTCGAACCGACAACGAATTCGCTGCTCGACCGTGCCTTTCGGTCGAGGCTCGGCGGATATACGCCGCGCCATGAATACCTAGCGCCCTTCGAGCAGGCACCGACCGACCAGCCTTTCGATCAGCTTCTGCACCACGACCTCCGCGTGTACCTGCCGTCGCTGCTGCATAAGGAGGATCGGGCGAGCATGACGTTGTCGATCGAGTCGCGCGTGCCGCTGCTCGACTATCGCGTCATCGAGTTCCTCGCTACGGTGCCGCCGGCGCAGAAGGTGCCAGGTCTTCTTCCCAAGGCATTACTTCGTGCAGTGGGGACGTCGCTGCTGCCGCGATCGGTGGTGGATCGTCGCGATAAGACGCCTTTCCCGAGTCCGGAGCTCCAATGGCTCGCGGCGGGGCGACTCCCGATGATCGACTCCCTCCTGCGCGAGGAGCGAACGCTCGATCGCGGCGTGTTCGCGCCGGACGAGCTCCGCGATCACGTGCTGGAGCCGGGGTTCCGCTTGACCGTGTTCAACATCGAGCTGTGGTTTCGGCTCTTCATCGACAAGGATCCCTGCTGGCTGGCGCTCGCCGCGGACGGAGATGCGCGAGCGGCGCGCGTTGGTCGCGCGGATTACTCCGCGCCGATTCTGCGGGCCGCCGCCGGTAGCTAGACTGACTTACACGAATGTCTCACGTCGCAGCCCCTCTCGAAGTCATCGCCACGCGCTTTTCCAGTTTGGCCGGCAAGGACGCCCCTGATGAGCAGACGCTAATCGCGCTCGCGGCGGTCGACCCCGCCGCGGCAACGGCGTGGCTGCTCGAGCGCGATCCAGCTGACCTCCCGGCTCGTCCCCGTCTGGCGCGATTCCTTTCTGCCGTCGCCGAATCGATCTCGAGATCGCCGGGGGCGGTGGACGCACCGGAACTGTTGCAGATCGTGAGGCGCTTCGGGCATCTCCTGTCGCCGCAGCACGCGACGGAGTTTGCCGGCGCGGCGCGGACGGCACCGGTAGATCCCGCGCTCGAAGAAGCGCTCCATGCCGCGCTCGAACGAGCTCCCGAGCATCCCGCGCTCTTGCGCGCCGCCGCCGAACTGTCGGTTGCCTCCGGGCAACAGGGTCGCGCGCACGAGTTGCTGACGCGCCTCGGCCGCGCGGATTCCGGGCTTGCGACGATGCAGTACGTGTACGGAGCGCGCCAACGACTGCTCCGCACGAGTTCGACGCCAGTACGCGTGGCGATCGTCAGCTCGTTCACGATCGATACGCTGGTTCCGTACGTGGATCTCGAGTGTCGCGCGCTGAATCTCGAGCCGCACATCTACGTCGCGCCGTTCAACAGCTGGGAGCGCGAGATGCTGGGTGAGGGGTCGGGGCTGCAGCGCTTCGAGCCGCATATCGTTTTTCTCGCTGCCGCGGCCGACGATCTCATTCCGAGACTTGCGTCGCCGGATGCGAGCCTAACGACCGCGGGCGAAGCGGCGGTCGATCGACTACTGGCTGCCGCCGAGCGGTTCACGTCCTGGTCGTCGGCGCTGCTCGTGGTGCACGGATTCCAGAGCGTGTTCCGTGACACGCTCGGGCCGGCGAGCTCGCGCATCGGCCCCAGTCGCAGCGAAGTGATGAACGCGCTCAATACGCGGCTCGCCGAAGGATTGCGTTCGTTGCCCCGCGCGTATTTCCTCGATCTCGCAGATCTCGTGGCTCGGCGTCGCCAGGGCGCGGCGGACAACCCGAAACTTCGCCATATGGCGAGCATGCGTTTGAGCGAGCACGTGTTGCGGGATCTGGGCACCGCGCATGCTCAGTACATCGCGCCGCTCATGGGTCGCACCCGCAAGTGCGTCGTGCTCGATCTCGACAACACGCTCTGGGGCGGCATCGTCGGCGAAGACGGACCGCACGGCATTCGCCTCGGCGATACGTCACCCGGCTCGGAATTTCGAGAGTTCCAGCAGTTTCTGATATCGCTCTTGCGAAAGGGGATCCTGCTCGCGGTGAACTCGAAGAACAACGAGGCCGATGCGCTCGAGGTGATTCGCTCGCACAGTGCCATGCTCTTGCGAGAGGAGTCCTTCAGCGCGATGCGGATCAACTGGGACAGCAAGCCGAGCAACATGCTGAGCCTCGCCGCCGAACTGAATATCGGCCTCGATTCCTTCGTCTTCGTCGACGACAACGAGAAGGAGCGCGCGTTGATGCGTCAAGCGCATCCGCAGGTGCTCACGCCAGAGATGCCGAAGGACCCGGCGCGATATCGTGAAACGCTCGAGATGCTGCCCGAGTTGCAAGTGCTTACGATTACCGACGAAGATCGCAGCCGCACCCAACAGTACGTCGAGCGGCGTCAACGTGAGCAGTTGCGCCTAACGGCTCAAACACCCGAAGGCTATCTCGCGTCGTTGGAGATCGCCGCCGCGATCGAGACGGCGTCGCCGCGCACCCTGCCGCGCGTGCATCAGCTATTCCAACGGACCAATCAGTTCAATCTCACTGGCATCCGGTACGAGCCAGGCGTGCTCGCCGCTCGCTCGACTGACAACGCGTGGCGCATTTACACTGCTCAGGTGTCGGATCGCTTCGGTGATCACGGGCTTGTCGCGACGGCCGTGGTTCGCGCCGAGCGTGACGAATGGAAGATTGAAAACTTCGTAATGAGCTGTCGGGTGATCGGCTATGGCATCGAAGACGCGTTGCTCGCGCGTGTCGCTGGCGACGCGCGCGACGCCGATGCGCGGTGGCTCGCGGGCGAGATCGTGACTCTGCCGAAAAACGCGCCGGCGAGAGACTTCTTCGCACGCAACGCGTTCACCCCCGACGCCGGCGACCACGAGCGGCGAAACTGGCGGCGCGATCTGGGCGAAAATGGATTGATGATTCCACGGTGGATTTCGGTGAGAGCTGACAATGGCGCCTGAAGCTGTCGTTGCGCGCGTGTTGGGTCTGTCGAGACAAGCAGTGACCGACGGTACCTCCAACACGACGGAAAGCGCGTGGGATTCGCTGAATCATGTTACACTCGTCCTCGAGCTCGAATCCGCGTATGGCGTCTCGCTCTCTGCCGAAGACGCGCTCGCGATGACCGACGTCGCTTCGATCAAGCGCGTCCTTCGCGACTACGGCGTGGAGTGGGACGGGGCGTGACGGTCTCGCCGTGAGCAACGCGGTCGGGAGCGTTGACGTCGTTCGCGTCAGCGATGAGCACATTGAGGCGCTCGCCGAGTTCTACCGAAAAGTGTGGAATCCGGACGCGACGCCTGAAGCCGTGCGTGCGGGACGGAACGCGGCGGCGTCATCCAACGTCGCCGCGCCCGGTGAGGCGCCGCCGACGTGGCTGGTTCTGCAAAATGGCCACGCGATCGCTCACGTGACCACGATTCCAATCCGCCTCTGGCTCGACGGCCGAGAGCAGGGGGCGTACTGGATCAAGGGACTATGGGTGCTTCCCGAAGTTCAACGCAGCTCGGCGGGATTCCTGGTGCTGCGCGCGGCCGTGGCGGGCCTTTCCGAGCCGACGCTCGCGCTCGTACACGAGCCAGCGGCGATCAGGCTCTTTCAAGCGCTGAAGTATTCCGATCTCGGAGGGCTTCCGAACCGCCTCCGCATTCTTCGACCGAGCGCGGTTCTCGCGCGGCTGGACGACATCGCTCAGGTCAGGGGTATCGAGCGAAAGTGGTTGCGTATCGCGGCACGCGCCGCTCGGTATGTCGCACCGTTGCTGGGGCCCGTCGTCGCCGGCGTCAACTCGCTGTGGGCGTGGTGGCGAACGGGATCGTTGCGCGGCCTAACGATCAGCGTAGTCCCGCGGATCGACCGCGACGAGGTCGATTCTCTATGGCAGTCGGTCCGCGAAGAGCTCGGCCCCGCCGTCGTCCGCGGCGGGGAGGAGATCGTTAGGCGATACAATGGGCCGGAGTATGTGTTCGTGCAAGTTCGGGACGGCCGCCGCCTCGTCGGGCTGGCTGTGGTAAAGCGGCCCAGTGAACAGGGCGACCCTCGGCTCGTTGGTCTTCGCATCGCGACGCTTTCTGACGCGCTCTATCGGGCGATTGAGCCGCGCGTCGCGTTCGCCCTCGTTCGCGGAGCGGAGCGCGCGTCGAAGACCCTCGCCGCCGATGCGCTTCTTGTCAGCGCCAGCCCGCGCGTATTCGATGCCGTTGTTCGGCGGCTCGGCTACGTGAATGCTCCGGCGAACCTGCACGTGCTCGTCAAGGTACCGCAATCACCAGAGCACGGCGCGCAGGGCTTCGGCGACTGGTGGATCACTCGTGGCGACAGTGAAGGCGACGGAACCTTCTAGGATGCATTTCCCTGAAGGAAAGCAGTTCGCGTTCACGATCATCGACGACACCGATGTCGCGACGGTGGAGAATGTCCGCCCGATCTATCGCCTCCTCGAGGAACTCGGAATGCGGACGACGAAGACGGTCTGGCCGCTTCGATGTCCAGAGGGCAGCCCCGATTTCTCCAGCTCACAGACGCTCGAGGATCCCGAATACGCGGAGTTTGCGCTCGACCTCCAACGTCGGGGCTTCGAGATCGCCTCGCACGGCGCAACGATGGAGTCGAGTCAACGACAACGCACGGTACTCGGCCTCGAGCGAATGCGTGACACGTTCGGGAGTTATCCGACGGTGCACGCAAACCATGCGAACAATCGTGAGAATCTGTACTGGGGTCCAGCGCGGGTCGACAATCCGCTCGTGCGCGTCGTCTACCGCCGCGCGATGCGCGGGCCGGTCCAATTCGAAGGGCATGACGAGGACTCGCCGTACTGGTGGGGCGATATCGCGCGCGAGCGCATCCGGTATGTCCGCAATCTCACCTTCGACGCCCTCGACGTGACGAGCGTGAACCCGACAATGCCATACACGGATCCACGGCGCCCATTGGTGAACTGGTGGTTTTCCGCGGCGGATGCCGAGAACTGTGCGTTCTTCAACGAGCTGGTGAGTCGCGAAGCCCAGGACCGTTTGGAGCAGCAACACGGTGTGGCAATCGTCGCGACGCACTTTGGGAAAGGATTCGTCGAGGATGGCCGCGTGAACGAGGAGACGAGAGCCCTCCTCGAGTCTTTAAGCCGGCGTAACGGCTGGTTCGTCCCGGTCGGTGAGCTCCTCGACTGGATGAGAGCAGACGGCACCGCGCGTGCGCTGCCCGCTGCCGAGTGGCGGCGAATGCAGTGGCTGTGGTTGTGGGGTCTCTTCCGTCGAGCGCTGCGCGAGCGACTCCGTTGACTTGCCTAACGCGCGCCGGGCCATCCCAGAGTTGTGGCCGGCGCCGTGTGGTTCACGCCAAAAGATCCGTACGGTGTCGGCGCCGTCGTCGGCGACCCGGCCCGCGGGCGCGTGCGCAGCACGGCGTGCCGTGACAGCACGATCAGAAAGCCTAACGCGAAGTAGAGATACGTCGAATAAGCCTGACTGAGGAAAAAGCAACCGACGACGTAGCCGACGACGAGCGCCGCGAAGCATTGGCCGAGCAGTTGGTCGTCTCGTAGAGCGGCGCGCCGGCCAATTCTACGCGCGGCGATGTACGCGGACACCAGCATCCACGTGAACACCAACAACGCCGGCAACCCGACCTCCGCGCCGATCTGCACGTACGAGTTGTGCGCGGCGGACCACTTGAGTCCTACTTGTCTCTCGGCGAGCGAGGAGAGCGTGCCCTCGGCGACATCGAATTGATCGACTCCCACGCCAAACAGGGGACGCTGCGCCATGTAGCCGAGACCTCGCTTCCAAATCTCCATTCGCCCCGATTCGGCGTGGCCCTGCCAGTTGTAGTCCTCCTGCGGCTTCAGGATGGTACTGATGCGTTCCCAGTAGCTGTTTCCCGCAACCAGCGATAACGCTGCGCAAGCGAGCACCGTCATGGTCAGTCGCTTGCTCATGCGCACTGCCCTGAGCGCGAGCACGCCGTAGAGCGCAACGGCAATCAATGCGAGGAAACCTCCACGCGAGCCGCTCAAGACCGTTGCGGTCACGAGCAGCACGACGGTCACCAGGCCCGCGACCCGCTCGGTCCATCGGGCGCTTCTTCGCATCATGTAAATGCATAGCGGAATCGTACAAACCGTAAACAGGCCGAGGTCGTTCGGGTCGTAGCTTCCTCCGCCAAGCCTGCCCCCGTTGGGCGGCGCGAAAGCCATCGACGCAGCGACGTACAGTCCTCCGCCAATCACGAACACGCGAAGCAATCGATCGATATCGCGCCGGTCCCGCACGTAGGCGACGAGAATGCCCACCTGAAGTACAGTCTTTGCGAAATTGCCCGTCAAGAAAAAAATGCTGTCGCCCAGACGAACACTGGTCGGCACCGAGAGAACCGCAAGCACGAAGAGCACGACGATGTAGCGATACAGCGGGTGTCGCAGCAGCCGCAACCGGCGCATCATCGACGGGCTCACGACAAACAGCACCAAGGCGCCCACGGATACGAGCGCCGTGAACTGGACATAGCGGAGTGGCGTGAACATCTCCTGAATCCGCCAGACGTACTGCAGTATCACTCCGCAGATTGCGATGAGGAGTGGATTCCACCGCGACGGACGCGCAACGCCGGCGCGTGGCAGCTCAGGAAGAGCTGCCGCTTGGGTGGAGTAGCCGCCGGCGGTCGCGACTTGCTGCACTACCAGGTGGCGCTAGTCGCGCTGCTTGTGTGCATGCTGATCTCTGCCGCGTCCTGGAGAGTTGGCGCCGGCGCCGGATGCGAAGTGAAGAGCCACTTCCAGATCGCGTCCGCGCAAATGCTATTGCCGTACTCGTTCATGTGCCCATCGTAGAGATGGAACGGCATCGTGCTTCGATGCGCGTCGAGCGTCGGCATGAGCGACAGATAGGGCACGTTGTATTCTTTCGCGAGGCTCGCCCAGAAATCTCCTTCCGGGGATCGCTTTGCAAGCACGTCCATCTTGCTCGGGAAGCCGAGCGCGACGAACTGAATGTTGCGCGACCGCATGTCCTTCACGAGCGAGCCATAGAGATCGTGATAGATGCCCTCGAGCTTCATCGCCCAATCGTGTTTCGTCGACGTCTCGAGCACCGACCACGTTGATAGCACATCGTACTTGATGTTGTGCTCGATCATGAACGCGAACGCGTTGTACGTGAGGTATCGCTCCAGCGAGAGATTGTACCCCGGAACGACGCGCGCCAACCGCTCACCCCAGTGACTGTCGTAGCGGCGTCCATTGCCGGCTGGAATCCACGCCGGCGAGCCGGGGTTGGCGAGGTCGGTCAGATCATTCTGATACTGCGAGAGGACGACGACATCGGGCTGGATCAGCGGGAGTACCTGGTGGATCCGCACAATGGTCGTGTCAATTGTCGAGTTGCGGACGCCGATGTTGAAGAAGCGGATGCATCGATTGTTGATGCGGCGCTCGGTCATGCCCTGGAGCAACGTGCCCCAGCGATAGACGGCGCTCGTCGCGTCACCGAAGGTGTACGAGTCTCCAGCGAGCAGCACGTGAATGCAGCTGCCCTTCGGCACGAGTCCGACGAACTCCTGGTCCGGAAGACCTAACGAGTTGATCGGCGTGTAGCTCTTGTGAGACCATGGCCACTTGCCGATTGTCATCGAGTAGTACTGCTGGCCGGTGACCGGGTCAGCGGTCTGAGAGATAGTGCGCTCGATCGTGAGGTACGCGTACACCTGCGCCAGGATGAGCAGAATGAAAACAGGGATCAGACTGAACATCACCAGCTTCAGTCGTCCGCCCCACGACGCCTGACTCCACGAAATCATATAACGGTCTCCTGCCGTCGAGTGAGCTCGGGGGAGACGCTGCGCGCCTCACCTCCAGCATTAATAAGTCTTTCATAAACTGCGAGGTATCGCTCGCCCACGCCCTCGCAGGCAAACTGCTCGGCGATGCGCCGGCTCCCACTGGCGCCCATTCGCCGCCTCAACGCTTCGTCGCGCGCGAGCGCCGCGACTCGATCCACGAACGCCGGCCAGTCGCCGTAGGCAACGAGAAAACCGGTTTCGCCGTCGACGGCCAATTCGGCATTGCCGCCGACGCGCGTCACCACCGTGGGAAGTCCGGCTCGCATCGACTCCAACAACGTGATCGAGAGTCCTTCGGTCGATGACGTCAGGACTGAAATGTCCATCGCGGCGTAGCAATCCTCGACGTCGCGCCGATAGCCCGCGCCGACGACGTACCCCGCGATGCCGCGCGAGTCGAGCTCCTCGCGGATCGTAGACATCTCCGTTCCCACCCCGACCAGGAGAAAGCGCACGGCCGGCACTGCCTTGACGACCTCACTCACGATGTCCAAAAGGTGACGACCGCCCTTCACCGCCCGGGGGAGGTTGGCGACCATGCCGACGACGACATGTTCGTCCGTGAAACCGAACTCGCGCCGAGCCGCTGTCCGCCCGCGACCCGCCTTGGACTGGAGGGCAATGCCGTTATGCAGGACCATCGTGCGCGACGACGCAACTCCCTCTTTCTCGAGCGCGACGTCGCGAACAGCTGACGCGACGCAAATCACGCGGTCCGGAATGGATCGCGTGAGCCGCAGCGCGAGATAGGCACCCCAGCCCCAACTGAAGCCCATGTCTTCCCGGTTCTCGACGAGTACGGGTGCCAACCCCATGAGCTTCAGCAAACGCCCGTAGATGATCGACCAGAAGAAGTACGAGTGGACGACGTCGGGGCGAAACTCGAGAGCGACGCGCCGAAGCTCGAGCAGCCGACGGATCTGCGCGATTGGGAATCGATCGTACCAACCGCCGCCCCTGGTAACGCGTACGTCCACGCCCTCCGGAAGCCGGCGAACGAGCGGAGCGCGTTGCGTCACGATCACCACATTCCAGCCCACCGACCGCCAAAGGGCGGCGAGCTGGCAGACGTGGTTGCCGGTGCCGCCACCCAGGTCTTCCAGCATCAAGAGAACGCGACGGCTCGGCCAGTCTGCCCGCATTGGGACGAGTGGCCGAACCGTGCTTCTCGGATTTGCCAAAGTTGATTCCGCTGCTTCCGTCACGTGGACCTCGTACTCGCCTCCAACCATGCTCCATCACGACCTGTAAACACACGCGCACCGATGCCGTGTTTCGCATGCTGGTCAGCGCTGGGGGGGGAAGCAAAAACGTGGCCGACCCCTAGAAGGGGCGTACCACCGGTAAGACCACGGATCGTGTAGCGACCATGCATCACCCGTGGCGCCTCGTGCAACATCGACAGTCGCGTTGACCGCTAGTCTTCCCAGTGCAAGCGGTGCGCAGGGTCGGGCATATGGGTTGCCCTCGTCCCAGCGCATCACGACCGTGACTCACACTTTCCCGCTGGTATGGCTGCATTCAAGCTTGTAGGCGTAATCGACGAGGACCCGTTTGCGACTCCGACCTGGTCTGGAATCAGTCCGCACTTTTTCGGGGCTCTTCAGCGTCGGAAGGTGCTCCATCGCGCGATCTCGGCGCGGCCGTCGAGCGCAGCACGCCTGCTCTACAAAGCGTTGAGCGTGCAGCCACGGAAGAGCCATTGGCGTTTCCGCTACAACCTGAACCTTGGCTACTACCGCCAGATGACATCCACGGCGCGTCGCCAAATCGCTGCCATGGATTCGTCGGACTATCAGGTGATTCTCCAGATCGGTGCCTGGTACGACATGACGCGCTGGTCAGGGAAGAAGGTCGTCTCGTATCACGACGGCAACCTCGCGACGCTGTTGGCGAGTCCGTATGGGTATCCACCCATTCACCGCCGTCACACGGATGCTGCTCTCCGGTACGAGCGCGAGCTGTATTCACGGCTCGATCTCATCATGCCGATGAGTCAGTGGCTTGCCGACTCGTTTGTAAGAGACAACGGCGTACCGTCGCGCAAAGTGGTCCCCGTGGGCGCGGGCGTGAATCTGCCGCGCATCAGATCAGTCGTGTCGAAGGACTACTCCGAGCCGCGCGTGCTTTTCGTCGGCAAGGCATTCGAGCGGAAGGGAGGGCCAGATCTGCTTCGCGCATTCGCGCGCGTGCGGCGGGAGATTCCGAACGCTGAGCTCACAGTCATCGGACCAGAGCTTTCTGACCCACCGGAAGGCGTTCGTTGTCTCGGCTTCGTGTCGAAGAGTGACGCGGCAGGAGTCGAACGGCTGCTCGACGAATATGAGCGCGCGTCGGTGTTCGTGATGCCGTCACTGTACGAGCCGTACGGCATCGTGTTCGCGGAGGCGATGGCGCATCGCCTGCCTTGCATCGGCGCGGACAACTGTGCCATGCCCGAGATCATCAAGCACGGTGAGACCGGATACGTCGTTCCCGTGCGCGATGAAATTGCCCTCGCGAATCGACTCGTTGGGCTGCTTCGCGATCCACTCGCTTGTCGGCAGATGGGCGACAGCGGTTACGAAAAGTATCTGCGCGAGCACACCTGGGACGCGGTTACGCAGCGGATGTGCGAAGCGATTTCCTCGGTCCTGGAATGACCTGAGTTTGCTGCGTCTGCCCCTCGTGCCAGAGGAAGACGTTCGCCAGAAGCCACAGCGCTTCGCCGTGGTTTTGGGCTCCGCTCCGATGTTCTCGAACGATCGTGTCGACCACGGAACGGTCGAAGTACGTCGACGCGGGGTGCGTGGAGTCGCCAATCCGTTGCAGCAGCCCACCCAGCTCCGGACCTCGGAACCAGGCGTCGAGCGGAAGTCCGAAACCGGACTTCGGACCATGCACGATCCGTTCACTGAGCACGCCCTGCGCGAGACGCTTCAGCACTCGCTTATTCGAACGAATCCCCAGCTTGAGGGACGAGGGAAGCCGCAGCGCTAACTCGGCGACGCGCAGATCGAGGAAAGGCACGCGGCCCTCGAGCCCATGCG
The DNA here is from genome assembly GCA_035279645.1 of Gemmatimonadaceae bacterium. Taxonomy (GTDB): domain Bacteria; phylum Gemmatimonadota; class Gemmatimonadetes; order Gemmatimonadales; family Gemmatimonadaceae; genus AG2. The sequence continues at coordinate 2,728 of DATEHJ010000104.1, read as the reverse complement.
CCATCGACATTCGGTCGATTCGGTCGAGCGCGCACTGGAGATAGGTCAGCAGCTCGTAACGGCTCATCGATGCCATCACATCGCCAGCATCGAACGTCTCCGCAATCAGCGCTCGGCGCGCCTCGAATGCCTCCGTCACGTCCGATCCGGTGAGACGCGCGACCAGCGTCGGATCCACGTACGCCGAGTTGAGCAAAATGGAATCTTCGAGTGAAAGCGGCAGCAACGAGGCCGCCTTGGCGGCGCGATGTCCGGGCAGCGCGCCGATGAATCGCGACGCCGCGGAGCGTACGCCGCGGGGAAGCGTTTCGAATGCGCCGCGAAGTCGCGCTACGTGGTAGCGCGGATAACCGCCGAACGCCTCGTCCGCACCCTCTCCGGTGAGAACGACCTTCACGTGCTGTCGCGCCAATCCACTCAGCTCGTAAAGCGGGACCGAGTTCGGATGACTCAGCGGCTCGTCGTGGAAGTAGATGAGCCGCGGCAGGACGCTCTCCAGACTGTCCGCGCGCGACACGATGACATGATGATCCGCGCCCGCCCGCGCCGCCGTGTCTCGCGCGAGCCCGCTCTCATCCCAGGCCGGGTCATCGAAACCGACCGAGAAGGACTGGAATCCCGACGCCCCGCGGGCGGCGTACGTCGTGACGAGACCGGAGTCGACGCCGCCGCTGCAGAACGCACCAAGTGGTACGTCGCTGAGCAACTGACTCCGCACTGCGCTATCGAGGATTTCCCCGACTTGCCCGGCCGCTTCGGGCAGGTCGACCACCAACTGATTGGCTGCTCGCTCTGGAAACCAATAGCGCCGCAACGTCAAGCGCCCTGCCTCCCAGACCCCGATGTGACCGGGAGGCAATCGCTGGATGCCCTCGTAAAATGTGCGATCCCACGCGACGTAGCGAAAGATCATGTACTCCTGAAGGCTCGCCCAACGAAGGCTGGGTCTGCGGTCGAGCGCCGGCAGAATGCCTTTGATCTCGGACGCGAAGGCAAGGCCACCGTCGATGGACGCGTAGAACAGCGGCTTGATGCCTAACGGATCACGAGCCAGGAGCACGCGTTGTCGCCTGCGATCGTAGATCGCAAAGGCAAACATGCCGTTGAGCCGGTTGACGAAATCATCACCGTACTCTTCGTAGGCATGTACAAGGACTTCGGTATCGCAGTGCGTCTTGAAGGTATGACCGCGAGCGGTCAGCTGAGTTACGAGTTCCTGAAAGTTGTAGATCTCGCCGTTGAACGTTACCCAGATTGATGCGTCCTCATTGGTCATCGGCTGATCGCCGTGAGTCAGGTCGATGATGCTGAGCCGCCGGTGGGCGAGCGACGCACCAGGCAGGTCGAGGATTCCGGCGCCATCCGGGCCGCGATGCGACATGGCGTCGCGCATCGCGATCACGACGTTTTGATCGGCGCGCGCAAGGCTATCGGTAAGAGCGATTCCACAAAGGCCACACATGCGCCCGGTGCGGGTCAAGTTCTATGCCCCGGACAGATTATACATGGCACGTGCGTTGCCTCGCGCCGTCGCATGGCACCAAGTGAATTCTCCCCTCGCGCTTGTCGCAATTTCTCCGCGACGATCCGCGCTGCTGCGCCCAAAAAGGGCCTCGGGCGTTCCGCGCGCTTGTGCCCGAAGGATCGCCGTGGACGAATCATGAGGAGAGGAGGGTGGGGAACACCGTTTTTCCTCCGCGGACGTCAGCGCTCCCGCCAACTGTTTCCGGTCTCGGTGCTGCAGGTGCGCAGCAGTCGTGTATGCGCCGTGCGTCACCCGCATGAAAGCTGGACAAGGCAACCCGGTACGGAACTGTGGCGGGTGGTCGCCACTCGCTGCGACAAAATGTCGTATGGAGACGCAGCGCTCCCATACGAGCGGACGGTAGTTGGGGGGTCGAGTATCACGTGAGTACCATCACGAAAGGCAATGCGCTCTGGTTGACCTGGGAAACGCAGCCGCGAAACCGTTCGATGGCGCGCGAGCTTGGTGTTCCTCTGTACGTCTTCGATTTCCATGGCAGCCGGCTCAAACGGCAATTGCGCGCCATCGCTGCGACGCTCCGTCTACTCTGGACGGCGCGACCGGCGGTCGTCTTCGCGCCGAATCCGTCGCTCATTCTGACCTATCTGCTCCTCGCGTGTCGCGTCGTGTTCCGCTATCGATACGTCTGCGACGCGCACTACGGCGGTGTCGTCGACGTGACGGGTAGCCGGTTTGTTCAGCGATTGCTGAATTTCGCGAACCGGCATGCCGACCTCGTCATCGTCACCAACGACGGCCACGCCGAACGCGTGCGAGAGTGCGGCGGAACGACCTTCGTGTGCCCCGACCCGCTTCCGCAGATTCCGCAATCCACTGCGCGGCCGGCGGCGATGAACGGCACCGAGAAGTCCGTGCTCTTCATCTGTTCCTATGACGCGGACGAGCCGTTCAACGAGGTCTTCGCCGCGGCGAGACTCCTCGCCGACCGCGGCTTCCGATTGTTCGCGTCCGGCCGCTACGCGCGCGCTGGGGTGACCGCCGGCCTGCATCCACACGTCGAGCTGCTTGGATACGTCGACCGGGCTACATACGACGCCTATTTGCATAACGTCGATATCATTCTTGACCTAACGACATGGCAGGACTGCCTGGTTTGCGGCGCGTATGAAGCGATGGCCGCCGGCAAGCCATGCGTGCTCTCGCGCACGAAGGCCCTGTCCGAGCTGTTCACCCATGGGACAG
>DATEHJ010000103.1:0-8650 GCA_035279645.1 Gemmatimonadaceae bacterium | reverse complement strand
CCCATCCGACGCAAGCGCCCAGCTTTCGGTCTCCACCTGGAGCGGAACGCTCGACAGCGATTTCCCAATTACGCTTCGACCGGGTGAGCATGGCATCGGCACCAGTCAATCGAAGCGCTTCACTTTCGAAATCGGCGGCGGCGCCGCACGAATCTCCGCTGAGACCTTCTCCGGCGACATCACGATCAATTCGCGAGGATCGTCGCGCCGGTAGCCTTCACGCACCTTCCCAACGCCTAACGTCTATGCGCTATTCCTCGGTGGCTGTTCTGGCTCTGATGTGTGCTCCACAAATCGCGATCGCGCAGAATCGTGACAGCGATCTGCACTGGGAGCGAAGGCTCTCCGCCGGCCAACGCGTCCACGTTCGCAATATCAACGGCAACGTGAGTGTCACGCCCTCGTCGTCAGGACGCGTCGAGATCGTCGGCATCAGGCGCGGCAGCGGTCGCACGGCAGATCGGCTGACCGCCGACGTGTCCGAGACATCGGACGGTTTGATGGTGTGCGTCATTCGTCGCGACTCGGACGACGAGTGCGACGGGAAGGGATATCACCATCACAGTGACGACGACAATGACTGGGGCAACGCGAGCCTGGATCTCGAGATCAAACTGCCCTCTAGCGCGGAAATCGATGCCAGCTCGGTGAGTGGTAACGTCGACGTCGTTGGCGCGCAGGGCAACGTGAAAGCGGGTTCGGTGAGCGGCGATGTTCGGTTGGAGCGACTGCGTGCCGCGTCCGTCGAGGCGCGATCGGTGAGCGGAGGGATCGAAGCTTCGATCGAGTCGCTGGCCGGGAGCGGTTCGCTATCATTCAAGACGGTGAGCGGCGACGTGAAGCTCGAGTTGCCGCGCGGCCTCGATGCCGACCTTTCGATGAGCAGCGTGAGCGGACAGCTCGATTCGGATTTTCAACTCACGCTCGGTGGACGAACCAGCCGTCGACGCATCGAGGCACGGATCGGACGCGGTGGACGCGATTTGGACGTCACGACGGTGAGCGGCGATGTGCGTCTGCGAATGGTGAGAGAGTAGCGAATTAACGATCGGGACTCAGGACTTCGCGAACGAACGAGGGAATTCGAATGCGACGCAGCGTAATAGCTCTCTGGGGTCTGTCCGTCGTCGGCGCCGCGCCACTGGGCGCACAGCGGCAGACGGAGCAGAACGCGTTCACGTGGGCGGGACGCATCCCGTCGGGCCACTGGATTCGCGTGCGGAATCTGAACGGCGAGATCAACGTCACGTCGTCCAACAGCGATCGCGTCGAGGTGACCGCGACGAAGCAGTGGCGCCGCAGTGATCCAGAATCGGTGCGATTCGAAGTGCGCAAGTACGGCGCGAACGAAGAGGATGTCGTCATCTGCGCGATCTGGAACGATCGCACGGATTGCGACGACCGCGGTTATGACTCGCACAACGTGCGCAATAACGACGTCAGCGTTCAGTTTCGTGTCATGGTGCCGCGTGGCGTGAAGGTCGGCGTCTCCAGCGTAAACGGCGCCGTGAGCATCGATGGCGCGACGTCGGAAGTCGAGGCCTCGACGGTGAACGGCGAGGTCGAGGCGACATCGTCTGGCGGGCCCGTGACCGCGTCGACGGTGAACGGCAGTGTCCGAGCACGTATGGGCCGATTCGATAATGATGAAGATCTAAACTTCTCAACCGTAAACGGATCGGTCGTTGCCGAGTTCACCGGCGAGCTGGACGCGGACGTCGAGCTCAGCACCGTGAACGGCCGCTTTCAAACGGACTATCCGGTCACGATCAATGGGCGCCTGGATCCGCGTCACCTCCGCGCCCGCCTCGGGCAAGGTGGCCGCCGGATCAGACTCACGACAGTGAACGGAAATGTCGAGCTGAGACGCCGTGGCTGATTGATCGGGGGGACTGGAATCTCACGGGCGCGTCCCGCCGTATGGCGAGACGCGCCCGTTCTGTTAGTCTTTGTCGGAGAAACCCTGAGGCTCAAATGCGATCGTCTCCGCTGCTTCTCGCCCTGCTCTGCTCCGTCTCCGCGTGTGCGCACCGTTCGCACGAGTCGCGCGACGCTTTTCGCTGGGAAGAAGAGATTCCGCCCGGCAGCACGATCCATCTCCGCACCATGACTGGCCGCATCGATGTCGTCTCCGTCGATGGGCGGTCGGCGCGGGTCGCTGGCACGACGCGCTGGGTTGGACGCAGCGATCCAATTCATTTCGTTTGGACGCGCGAAGGGAACGACGTCTACGTCTGTGCGCTGTGGTCGGCCAACGGCGATTGCAACGCGGACAGCGATGGTTTCGGCCGAGCGCACCACTCCTGGCTGGACATTTTCAGCCTCTTCAAGCGCCAGTCGACGAATGCGATGGCGTCCCTGAACGTCTCCCTTCCCGCTGGCGTGAAGGTGGATGCGCGCACGTTGAACGGCGGCATCTCTATGCAAGGTGCCACCAGCGGCGTTACGGCGCACACAGTCAACGGATCCATCAACATCGGCCAGTCCGCCGGGCCTATCGAGGCGAAGGGAACGAACGGCAGTATCGAGGTTGCACTCGACTCGCTCGCGCCGGGTGATGCAGTGGTGCTCGAGAGCGTGAACGGCAGTATGACCGCCAAGCTTCCTCCAAGCCTCGAGGGCGATGTTCAGCTGAGCACGGTGAACGGCCGTGTGCGCAGCGATTTTCCAATCAGTACCGACGGCGAGATCACGAGTCGCCAACTCCACGGACAGATCGGCAAGTCCTCGCGTGAAGTGGTGTTGCGAACCGTGAACGGCAACGTCACGCTTCTGAAGCAGGGAGATTCCCAGCCTGAAGCAGCTTCATTGCGCGTTCGCCACCTGAAGAGCTGATCGCGGCTCTTTGAGCTAGCAGCCGGGTATATATTCCCGTCGATTTCTCCAGCGGAGTCAGAGCTCGTCATGGGCTTTTCATATAGTCCGGCAATCAGGTCAATTGGCGTCCGGAGTGGCGTCGAGCGCGCGACGCTCGTGCGTCGCACGTACGCGCTCGTTTTCGCAAGCATCGTCGTCACCATGCTCGGCGCGGGCTTTGCCGTCACGCAGCCAAGCCTGTTCAGCGCCGTTGCGCGACATCCGTTCATCACCTTCCTGTGCGCGCTCCTACCGCTATGGATGGCGATGCGGAATCACCGCACGTTCCCGCAGAATCTCGGATTCACCTTTCTCTTCACCTTCATCGAAGGGATCTGGATCTCGCCGCTGCTCGTGCTCTACGAGCGCATGCAGCCGGGAATACTCGGACAGGCCGGACTGCTGACGCTCACGACGTTCGGCGTTCTCTCGCTTTATACGGTGATGAGTCGCCGGGACTTCAGTGCCTGGGGCGGATTCTTCACGGTCGGGCTTTGGGTGCTGATCGCGACATCGTTGCTGAACATGTTCTTCCGCAACCAAACGGCGTCGCTGTGGCTCGCCGCAGGGACAATTTTCGTCTTCGGCGGTCTGTTGGTGTTTGACACCTGGCGGATCGTTCGTTCCGGAGCCTACGGCGAAGACGACTACGTTCCTGCCGCTGTCCAGATCTACCTCGATCTGCTCAATATCTTCCTCGCCATTCTTCAATTGCTCAGTGGTGGAAATCGGCGGAACTGAGCGCCCGAAGATTGTCGAATAACTGAATACGAGCGGGGATGCCGGTTGGCACCGGCATCCCCGTTTTCGTTACGACGCGCGCGATCGGCGGGTCTATTTCGCTGCTGACTTTTCGATCTCTTCAGCCAATTTGAGATCGGCTTCCGTGATACCGCCGGCATCGTGCGTCGACAGGATGCACGTGATTTTCGTGTATCGAATGTCGATATCGGGATGGTGATTTTTCGCGTCGGCCGCTTTCGCCACCCGATCGACGAACGCGATGCCGTCCGCGAACGATCCGAAGGTATACGTCTTTGTAAGGGTGTCGCCCCGCCGCGCCCACCCGGTCAGACGACCGAGTGCGCGCTGAATCTCGAGATCAGAGAGTTTGGTACGCATGGAGCAAAAGTGTCCTGAGTCCGGGACGCCAAAGATTCTACAAGGTCCGTGGCGCCTCGGCTATCGTGAAGACCAAAGAAAGAAGAACAGGGGCATCCTGGTTCTTCTCTGCTCTGCCTCGCTGGTTCTGCTTACGGCGGTCGGGGCCCGGCCTGCCCGAGCGCAGGAGCCGTTGGACTCGACGCGCGAAGTGGCGCGTAGCGGCAGCTCTCACTGGTGGCAGCTGTTTGCCGCTGGCTTCGCGTCGAGTGTTCTCGCCCATGAAGGAGGGCACATCGCGGCCGCCTACGTCGTGGGTGGGCGGCCGAGCTTCGGTCTGAATGAGGGCCGTCCGACGATCTATTCGGGAATCGACGCCAATCTGGAGCCGCACAAGCAGTTCGTCTTTTCGTCGGCGGGGCTCACCGTCCAGACGTTGATCGATGAGGCAATCATCGACTCACCCCACCACTCGTCCAGCAGAGCCGGCGCATTCGAGCGCGGGATGCTGGCCGGCGGCATCGCGACGTCACTTTTCTACGTCACGATTGGACGCACGGGCAGCGTGTCGGATGTCGAGTTCATGGCGCGCACGTCGACGCTGTCCAAGACTGCGATCACGGCGATTTATGGCGGCGCCGCGGTTTTGCATATGTGGAGGATCGGACGCAACGATCGTTATGCACGGTTCTTCGCCCGGCCAAATCCGACCGGCGGCGTGCGGGTCGGCCTAACGGTCGACCCGTAGCGGCGCGAGCACGGTTCCGTCGGAAAGACGCGCGAGCTGGGCGAGGCCCGCCGCGCGCAAGAGTGTGTCCGAAACGGGATGATCGGGATTCGGCTGGTCGAACAGGAGGACGATGCCGCGGCGCACTCGCACGGTGTCGGTGAATGCGCGGAGCACGCTCACGTCGGCAGCAGATGGCAGCTCGTGCGACGTGCGGTGAAGGTGGAAGAAGACGGCAGGCGGCCAGTTCGTGTACAACGTGGTGTGTGACGCGTTGGCACGGGCCCACGCCAGCAGGGGCGACTCCGTCCACTGTGTCTCCGCAAAGTCCTGCCCATTCTCGAGCGCCCAACTCGCCTCGTCGAGCGACACGGTGAGCGAAGCGCCGAACCACGCGACCAATACCGCGCCGGCGAGGAGACGCGCGGGCAGCCGCGATTCGCGCCACCACGCCGAAATCGCGATCGCGGCAGCAATAGTCGCGAGCAGGAAGAGCGGCGAGAGAATGCGCGCGTCGAATGGAATGGCGGGATCAGCGAGCAATCGGGAGAGGACGAGGACGACGACGTAACATCCGGCAAGCATCAGGGTAGCGGCAATGGCGCGTTGAGCGGCCGTGTGGCGTGTGATCCGCGCGCCGCGGGTGATGGCAATGACAAGCGCAATGACCAAGGCGAGGGCGATCCAACCGCGGCCAGGCAGCGTCTGATCCGACATCAAGGGAACGAGCCACGCGACAACGGTCGAAATGGCCATGCTGAGCGTGTCCGCGAATCCGCCGTACGTGCCAAGGGTACGAATTGCGTGCGCGCCGCTCGTTTGGTGAACGCGCACCATCCAGGCGCCGACTAGAACGGCGACGGGCAATGCCGCGGCTAGGAGCCTGCGCACACGCGTCCCCGGTTCTCCTCGCCGCACGAGTGTCCAGAGGAGAACGGCACCGACGACGGCGACTCCCGCGTATCGCGTGAGCATCGCCGCGGCCGCGGACAGACCGGCGAGGAATGTGTGCTGAATGCGTCGCCGCTCGTCGGTCTGTGCGGAAAGGTCCACCATGGCGACGAGCGCACCCACCATGCACGCGAGAAAGAGCGGCTCGCTCAGGATCGAGAGGTGCACCTCGAGGAACGGCGGCATGGCGAGGACAGCGAGCGCCAGGGCCACGCCCGCAATCACGCCGGCAACGTTCGCGACGAACCACACGCCGAGGGCGACGTCAACGAATGCGGCGCTCGCATTCACGACTCGAGCGGCCTGTGACGGCGAGCCACCGACCAAGAGCGGCATCGCGATGGCCGTCGGATAGCCGGGAGGAAAGTGCGAGAGGGCCGAAGTGCTGTCCGGCGTCGCCCAGTCGGAGATAGGAATGCGATAGCCATATCCCTCAGCAAGTGATTGCGCCGCGCCGAGATACGACGCCGAGTCGGGATCGAGGCCAGGGCCTGGGGGTTGGGTGATGCTGAGAGCGAGCGCGGCGGCGATCGCACCGGAGATGAGTGCGGCCGTCAAGGCGAAGGTCTTGCGTCTTCGGATTATGTTCGGTAGATCCGGTTCTATCACGCCTATGACTCGAGCTCTTTCTCCGGAGACCGCTGCCCTTCGGCGCGCCAAGCAGGGGGCGTTATTTGCCGACGCCGCGCTTGGCGTCCGTCTGCTGCCGGTGATTGGAGAGCAGAAAGATATCAGCTACTACGGCTCGGTCGCGCGCGGCGTGCTGAATGGTCCCGAGGTCACGGGGATGGGCTTCTGGTCCATCAATCCGTATGTGGGGTGCGCTTTCGGTTGCGCGTACTGCTATGCTCGTTATGCGCATCGCTATGTGATCGAACGCGCGGCGACGGCGAACCCCGAGCACGATGGATTGCGGCGGGACCTGGAGACGATGCCGCCGTGGCTCGCGTTCGAGCGCCGCATTTTCGTGAAGGAGAATGCGGCCGACGTGTTGCGACGTGTGTTGCGTCATGGTTCGGAGCGTCATCTCGCGTTGCTCGGTAAGGAGAGCATCGTGATCGGGACAGCGACGGATCCATATCAGCCTGCGGAGCGTCGCTTTCGCGTGACGCGCGGCGTACTGGAGGTGCTCGCGGAGCACGCCGGGCTCTCGATCGTGATCATCACGAAGAGTCCATTGGTGACGCGCGACGTGGATGTGTTGCGTCGCATCGCGCGCAATTCCGAGATCTCGATTCATCTGTCGCTGATCACTCTCGATCGGACGCTCGCGCGGCGATTGGAGCCACGCGCGCCAACGCCGGAGGCGCGCGTTCGTGCTCTCGCGCGATTGCGGGAGCACGGAATCGCGGTCGGGATCAACGTGATGCCGGTGCTTCCGGGAATCACCGACGCGCCGGAGGAGCTCGAGCGGTTGGTGCGCACGGTGGCGGAGCGCGGAGCGACGTACGTGAACGCCTGTGCGCTGCGGTTGCAGTCGGCGGCGCGGCAGCGGTATCTGCCGTTCATCGAGCAGGAGTTTCCCGAGCTCGCCTCACGATATCGTTCGACGTACGCACAGAGCGCTTCGGTTGGTGAGCGCTATGCCGTGGGACTGCGTGAATACTTCCAGCGGACGTGCGCGCGCTACGGCGTCCCATTCGGGCACCGGGGGGACGGTGGAGAGGAAGATACTGGGGCCGATCCCCGTCGCGTCGTCGCGCGCCAGCTGGCGGAGCAGCTGGCGTTGTTGTAGTGCGGCGGCGTCACGCCCTGAGTTGAGAGTTATTGAAACCCAGACTCGTTAGGGGCCCGACGTCGTAGTCGGCGATCTCGCCGCGGCGGCGGGCCCATTCGCGGACGGCGCGACGGTCGTCTTCGGTCGCACTGGCGTTGTGACGGTAGAGGAGACGGGCAAGGCCGTCGAGGTCATCGCGAGCGGCATCGCAGGTGAGACCGCGACCTTCGACAAATCCGGCGACGAAATCGTCCCAGAGCTCGAGCGCGCCGTCTTCACCGAGACCGTCGGTGAGGCGAAAGCGAATGGCGAAGCCGAGTTGGGCGGTCGTGGGGTGAGTCATCCCTTCCTCCTTTCAATGGATCTTCGGGAGACCAGGTTCTTAGCCTCGCCTCCATCGAAGGGAGCGTCAAGCTGAGCCGCGCGAGTGAGGGGCGGCTTCCTTCTTGCTTTCGGTTTTTATTCGGCATAGCTTAGTCGCCCCTTCGGTCCGCATGTCGCCGAAGCGATCCACAGAACTCAGATGCTCCCACAGTCTCTCGTCGATCTTCTCCCCCTCCCTCTTTCCGCGCCGGCAGGTGCTGAGACGCGGACTTTGCCGACAGGCGTCGAAGTGCTCGACGCAGGGTTGGCGGGTGGCGGGATCCCGCGGGGGCGATTGACGGAAATCATCGGCGCGCGGGGGAGTGGAAAAGCGACGTTGTTGCGCCAGATCGTCGAGCAAACGCTGAGCGAAGCGGGATGGGTGGCGTACATCGATGCGACGCGCACGCTCTCGCCGCGCGATTGGGCACACCTTGGCGATGAGGAAGGACTCTGGATGATCCGGCCACGCGATCCCACGCGCGCGGCGTGGAGTGCCGACGTGTTGCTGCGATGCGGAGCATTCGCGCTGGTCGTGATGGATTCGGCGCCGGTCGTATCGCGCGGAGTGGCCGTTCGCCTAACGAGACTCGCGCGGGAGTCGGGGGCGGCGCTCGTCATCGCCGGTGAAGAGGGGAGCGGCTCGTTATTGGGCGGCGCCGTCCGGCTCCGCGTGCAGAGGGCAGCGGGTAGAGGGCAGACGGTAGAGGGTGGAGGGCGGAGGGTGGAGAGTGAAGGACGGAACGCGGTCCCTCTACCCTCCGCTCTCCGCTCTCTACCCTCCGCTCTCCACCCTCCGCCCAAACGCGAGAGACGGATGACGATTCTCGTGGAGAAGGGTGGCGGAGGCGGTGGAACTCATCGAACCGTGGAGGTCAGCTGTGCAATTGGAGTGGCGCGTCGCCTGTGTACGCATCCCGAGGTTCCCGATCGGC
>DATEHJ010000102.1:0-3396 GCA_035279645.1 Gemmatimonadaceae bacterium | reverse complement strand
GAGCGGGAACGTGCTGACGGGGCGCACGATCACGTGGAGTAGCGCGAACACGGCGGTCGCGACGGTCGATGGGAGTGGCCTGGTGCACGCGGTGGGCGCGGGCAACGTGAACATCGTCGCCACGGCAGAGGGCATCAATGGTTCCGCATCCCTCGCGGTGACACCAATTCCCGTCGCGTCGGTGACTGTCTCGCTCGCGAGCTCGAGTGTGAATGTCGGCCAGACGACGCAGGCGACTGCCGTGACGAGGGACGCGAACGGCAATGTGCTCAGCGGGCGATCGATCAGCTGGGCGAGCTCGAACACGAACATCGCGTCGGTCTCATCGAGTGGCCTCGTCACCGCGCGTGCCGCGGGAAGTGCGTCGATCACCGCCACGAGTGAAGGAAAGAGTGGATCGGCGACACTCACCGCGACGACGACGGTTTCCACACCAGGCGATACGCTGTTCGTCGATCGATTCGAGTCCGGTGCGTTGAGTGACGCCGGTCGATGGCAGGATATCGTCGGCAACTTCGCATCGATCATTACGGCGTCGAACGACGGTATCAGTGCGCCGAGTGGAACGAAGGTGCTCAAGTTCTCCGGAAGTGGAGGCGCCATCAGTCACTTCGTGTCGACGGCGGCGACGTCGCCGTACGAGCATTTGTATCTGTCGTTCAAGATGCTGCGCACGTCGGCGTATCAGGCGACGAACCCTGGTCTCCGCGCCGGAGGCATTCGCGGCTCGGTGACGCAATGGGGCTCCTATGGCGTGGGCTACGGAACACCGGGGAGCTGCCCCGACGATCCGAACAATGTCCATCAACAGGAGTTCATGTACGCGTACGTCTTCAACGATCCCGCGGCGTTCGCGTTGCGTACGTACACGGAGTGGCGCGATCAGCTCAAGCTCACGCAGAATCCGCCGACGTGTGGCGGTGGCTATGCGATCCTGGCGGGCAACGTCCCGCAAGCAACGTATTTCGATCTCAACTTCGTGCCGTCGGTCGACACGTGGCATCAGTACGAGATCGAGGTGCAGCTGAACGACGTCGGTCAGTCGAACGGATGGCAGCGCATCTGGGTGGATGGGGTTCTGAAGATCGCGCATCTCAATGTGCGCTATCGCACAACGAACGGACTGAAGCTCTGGGCCGTCACGTTCGACACGGGTGAGATGCACGGTGGCGCGCTGTATGTGGACGACGTGATGGTCGCGACGCAGCGCGCGCCCTGAGCGCGTTCACGATGAGGTGGTGACGGCGCCGCGTTCTCTCCAACGAGAGCGCGGCGTCGGTCGTTTGCGAGCCCTCGCGTACAGTCCGCGGTGCGCGTGCTTCGTTAGGCAAACATCTGGTGAGGCGCACCTAACGACTCGAGACGCGAATGTATGCAATGCGCGTTGTTCTCTGTCTCACATCGTGCTCGTGATCTGTCGCACGCGGCGCGTGTTCGATGCATGTGTCGAGCATTCGTGTGTCGTTAAGAGATGCGGTACGCGACTTGTATTACCCCGGCCCCACGGTTTACGTATGGCGGCCCCAGCGCGTGCACCGCTATGGCCTCCGCGCACGTCCGCAGAAAATTGATTCGTAACTTCTTAACTACTGGCGTCAGCAGTTCGGCAGTTCCGTCCCGCGTGCCATCGGTGGCGCACTAGACGACGCTGTATCGTTAGGCGCGGACCGATCGTCTCGCTGGAGACGAGAACAGCTGCTGCCGAGCGGACGCTGGGTCGACGGAGGACCTAATGCGACACACTCGCGCGGCGCTTCTAGCCGCTGGTGCACTCGTGCTCGCGTGTACCGATCAATTGGTAACGGTGCCCCATGGCGGTAAAGAACCCGGCCGCGTGGCCGCGCCGGTCACCGCCCCTGCGGTGACCGACAACTCGATCTTCAGTGATGGCTTCGAGTCCGGTGATGTCTCGGCGTGGCAAGACGGCGTCGACCCCACGACGCAGCGCGTGCTCACCGACTCCACGCGTGCGCACTCAGGGTCGCACGTCCTCCAACTGACATATCCATCAGGCCAAGGCGCTGGTTGGCTCACGCGCTTCTTCATGCCTGGCTATGACTCCGCGTACGTGAGCTACTGGGTGCGTCTCGACTCCACCTGGTCCGGCTCCACGGCGCTGCTCACCTTGCGCGGCTCCCGCACCGACAACCAATGGTCGGCGTTCGGAAAATCGAGCGCCTGCCCGACCGGCTCCGATTTCTTCGCTGCCGGCGTGATTGCCGGCGCCACGACCAATCCTTTGGATCTGACCTTCGCGACGTACTACACGGGCATGAAAAGTTGCTCGGCGCAGAGCCAAGGGATCGGCACGACGAACTATGCGACGACGCGACGTCTCACACCGGGTCCCTGGCACCGGATCGAAAGCTGGGTGAAGCTCAATACCGTCGGGCAGAGCGACGGCGTGCAGCGAATGTGGCTCGATGGACAACTCGCGGGCGAGTGGACCGGCCTCGTGCTTCGCACGAACGCCGTGCTGCGCCTGAACTCGCTGATGCTCGACGGCTTTGCCACGGCGCCCCAAACACAGCATCTGTACATCGACGACGTGAACGTCCTGCCGGCGATGCCGACGGCGACGCCCGCGCCCCCGGCGCCGGTCGCCACAGTTTCAACCATACTCAACACACCGAACCTGACGGTCGGACAGAGCACGCGAGCCCTCGCGACACTCAAGGACGCGGGTGGCAATGTGCTCACTGGCCGGACTACGTCGTGGACGAGCTCCAACACCGGCGTCGCGACCGTCGATTCCACGGGTCTGGTCAAAGCCGTCGCTGTCGGATCGGCGTCGATCACCGCTACCGCCGAGGGTATCAGCGGCTCAGCGACCGTGACCGTCACGCCTGTCGCGGTGGCGGCGGTTTCAGTAACGCTAAACTCGCCGAGCCTCACCGTTGGGCAGAGCACGCAAGCGGTGTCGAAGCTCACTGATTCGAGTGGTGCGGTGCTCACCGGCCGCGCTGTCGCCTGGAGCAGCTCGAACACGTCCGTGGCCAGCGTGGACGCCACGGGCCTTGTGAAAGCGCTCGCCGCGGGGAACGCGACGATCACTGCCACGAGCGGCGGAGTCAGTGGCTCGGCGCCCTTGACTGTTGCGGCGGCGACGACGCCACCACTGGACAACGCGATTTTCACTGAAGGCTTCGAGTCGGGGACGTTGGCGGCGTGGCAGGATGGTGTGAACACGGCGACCCAGCACGTCCTCACCGACGCGACACAGGCGCACTCGGGGACGCACGTCTTGCAGTTGCAGTACCCGGCGGGGCAGGGCGCGGGCTGGCTCACGCGGTTCTTCATGCCCGGCTACGACTCGCTGTATGTGAGCTACTGGATCCGGCTCGATCCTACCTGGACCGGGAGCACCGCGCTCCTCGGCCTGCGCGGCTCGCGCAC
>DATEHJ010000101.1:0-6407 GCA_035279645.1 Gemmatimonadaceae bacterium | reverse complement strand
GACGTACACGACGAACTGTGGCTCGAGATAGGACGCCCCAGCTTTAGAGTAGTGTGACAGAGCCTCCAGCCTCCGCTGGAGGCTCTGTTGCTTCGGCCCGGCTCAGCCGGTCTTTCGCGCTTCAATCTTGCACTGTTGGGTGTTCATAGTAGGATAGACCTCCGGCGCGTTCTCAACGGAGCTGCCATGCGACACTCGCCACCCAGCAACGGCACTCGCGCAGTTCCTATCATCCCGAGGAGCCTAGCGACGAGGGATCTGCTTTTCGCAACCGTTATCAAAAGCAGATCCCTCGCTTCGCTCGGGATGACAAGTGGTTTGCTCATGTTGTCGGCAACGGTAGCCGAGCGCGCGCAGGCCCAGGAGCAGAGCACTCTCATCATCGCCGTATCGGAAGTCGCGAAAGCGACGCCGATCGCCAACGCCGAAGTGTCTCTGACGGAACTCCGCCGACGGGCACGCACCGGTCAGGCTGGTGAGGCGCGCCTGACGGGGATTCCCAGAGGTGTGTACGAAGTCCACGTTAGGCGGCTCGGTTTCGCCGAAGCGGCGATCCTGGTTCCGGTCGACCGGGACTCCGTCACGATCACGGTGCTGCTGCGCCCGAGTACGGCCGAGTTGGATACGGTGCATGTGGTCGAGAGCGCGATCGTCACCGAGCGACATCGCGAATTCGAGATGCGGCGCAAGCGCGGGCTTGGACGCTTTCTTGGCCCTGATGATCTCGCCAAGGCGAGCGCGCTGGAATTTCCCATCGTCGCGATCCAGCACTTCCCCGGCTTGGCATTGATCACTGGCCGCGCGGGACAGTGGCAGCTCGCGTCGCGCCATGGCTCGTGCGGCGTCGACACGTCGTACGAGGTGCTGGGCGGGGCAGGCGGCGCATTGCGCAACGCACCGGGCGGGAGCAGGGTGGGCGGTGCGGGCTCCGGCGCGCGGCAGACCGCCGCCGAGGCCGCGACTTCACCGAGCTCCTGCTTCAGCGATCATCCTTGTCACGTGAAGCTCTTCCTCGACAACCAGCCGGTGGCCGAGTCCGACATCAACATCGTTCACACGTCGGAGCTCTACGGCGTCGAGTATTATGCGAACGCTAATGCCCCACCGCAGTATCAGGTCTCGGGAGCGGCGTGCGGCGTGATCCTGTTGTGGACGAAGAGCGGCGCTGGCGCTGACTAAACTGGCTCGTTAGGTAGGTCGGTTACCCGGCTACGCTCCCCCCTGACCTCGCGCTAACCATTCGCCGCCATCGACCACGAAGATCGCTCCGGTAACCCAGTCGCCCGCAGGCGAGGCAAGGAAGGCAATCGCGTTGGCAATGTCGTGAGGAGTCCCCCAGCGGCGCAGGGGAATGGACTTCTTCGCGTAGTCCTCCAGCGCGCGCTCGACGGCGAACACGTCGGGCACGTTTCCCTCGGTGGTCGGCGGTGTGAACGCCTTGCGTACGCCCTCCGTCGGAATCGGCCCCGGAGCCACAGCGTTCACGCGAATTCCATAGCGAGCCCACTCGAGCGCCAGCGTCCGCGTCAGTGCATCGATCCCGGCCTTCGCCGCGGTCGCATGTGCCATCAGCGGCCAGCCGCGGTAGTGCAGCGTCATCGAGATGCTGACGATGCGACCTCCCCCCTGCTCCTTCATCACCGGGAAAACCGCCTGGGAGCAAAAAAACGTCCCGTTCAGATCGATCTCGACGACAGCCTTCCACGCGTTAGGCGTGAGCGTTGCCGAGGGCGCGTAGAAGTTGCCCGCGGCATTGTTGACGAGGAGATCGATGCGCCCGGTCTTTCCCTTCACCTCTTCGACCATCGCCCTGACGCGGTCGGCATCGCGAACGTCGACCGTCGCCGTGGTCACACGCGCACCGTTTTTCTCGAGCGAGGCGGCCGCGGCGTCGAGGTGTTCCTGTTTGCGGCTCGCGATCACGACGTGAGCGCCGAGAGCGCCATGGAGCTCAGCGATACCGAAGCCGATTCCAGTCGCGCCGCCGGTGATGAGCGCGACTTGCCCGTCGAAGAGTCCCGGCCGAAAGACAGAGTTGTCCATGGCGAAAGTTCAGGGGCTAGGGGCTAGGGGACTAGGGGCTAGGAGCTGCGAGTAGCCTAGCCCCTAGGCCGCGTCAGCTCCCTGGTGCCAACGGGCTCGACGACGGACCGGCCGTGTCCGGCTTCAGCGACTCAATCGTTAGGCAGCGCAGCTCGCTGGTATCCGAGACGATCGCGTCCGCATCGGCGGCGACGAGGTCGAACGGAAGCCCGAGTTGGCTCACCGGCAAGAATGAACGCCGATGATGCGGCGTCACTCCGTGCGCGCTGATCCCGGCGAAGTGCGCCGCCGTCGAGTAGCCGACGTTGCGCTCCCAGCGATACACCGGATAGCGCGCCGCGAGCGCGTGCATGACTCGGTCGCGCGTCACTTTCGCGATGATCGACGCACAGGCAATGCTGTAACAGCACGCGTCGCCGTCGATGACCGCGGTGTGCGGTGTGCCGAGGGAGCGAATGGCGCGCCCGTCGACAATCACGTGATCGGGGCGCAGCGTGAGCCGCCCGAGCGCGCGCCGCATCGCCAGCACCGCCGCATGAAAGATGTTGAGCCGATCGATCTCGCGCACCGACGCCGCGCCGACGCCGATCGTGAGCGCGCGCGCGCGGATTTTCAGCGCGAGCTCGGCACGCGCGTCGGCGCTGAGGACCTTCGAATCGTCGACGCCGCGAATGACGCGTTCCTGCGGCGGCATGATCACGGCGCACGCGACAACGGGGCCCGCGAGCGGACCCCGTCCGACTTCATCAATTCCGGCAATGAGTGGCCCAACTGTCTGACGCAAATCGCGCTCGATCGTGCTCCACCGATCGCGACGTGCCGAGGGCGCGAGTGTCGGATTGTGCGCGTCCGACTGATCGGCGCGCGACACTGCCCTGTCTCCGTTACTCCGTGGTCGGCGTGCCCGTCTCGGGCAC
This sequence comes from Gemmatimonadaceae bacterium, assembly GCA_035279645.1. Classification (GTDB taxonomy): domain Bacteria; phylum Gemmatimonadota; class Gemmatimonadetes; order Gemmatimonadales; family Gemmatimonadaceae; genus AG2. The sequence continues at coordinate 3,447 of DATEHJ010000101.1, read as the reverse complement.
CGAGACGCGCACTTTCTTTTCCTTGATGCGCGTCGCTTTCCCGGTGAGATGGCGGAGATAGTAGAGCTTCGCGCGACGGACGCGTCCGCGGCGAATGACTTGAATGTCGGCGAGCATCGGGCTGTGCACCGGGAAAATGCGCTCGACGCCGACCCCGTTCGAGATCTTACGCACCGTGAAGCTCTCGCTCACTCCACTCCCGCGGCGCGCGATGCAGACGCCCTCGAATGCCTGAATGCGCTCCTTCTCTCCTTCTTTCACACGAACGTTGACGCGCAGCGTATCGCCGGCGCGGAAGGGAGGAATGTTGCGGAGCCACTCTTTCTGGGTTTCGATGAAAGCATGCATATGACGCTCGGGGCAAAGGCCCGGATTAAGCCGTTTTGGTGAGACCGAGTAAGCTAACCGAGCGAATTGGCGAACGCTAGACCGGGTAACAGCTTGCGAGACTATTCGCCCTGCTTTGGCGCAGGCCGGTCTCGACTCGACTGTTCGCGACGCTGCGTGGACAGACGCGCCGCCTCTATCTCGCGCCACGCTGCGATGCGCTGATGATCTCCCGATAACAGCACGTCCGGGACCGAGTAGCCGCGATACACCGGCGGACGCGTGTAACTCGGCGCGCTGAGCTCGCGATCGAAGAAGGAATCGCCGTATGCGCTCTCGTGATCCGACATCGCGCCCTCGAGTAGCCGCACCGTTGCGTCCACGATCGCGAGCGCCGCGGGCTCGCCACCGCTGAGCACGAAGTCACCGACGGAAATTTCCTCGGTTGCCAAATGATCGGCTACGCGTTGATCGACATCCTTATAGTGGCCGCACAGCAGCGTGAGCTCCGAACCCGTCGCATAGCGGACCGCGTCCGCCTGCTCGAAGCGGCGGCCGCGCGGTGACAGCAGCACGATTGGCGGCCGTACGCCGAGCGCGTCGACCGCCTCGAAGAACGGATCAGGCTTCATGACCATGCCGGGGCCGCCTCCGTACGCGTAATCATCGACGGTGCGATGGCGATCATGCGTGTACTCGCGCAGATCGACGACCTCGTACGTGACGCTGCCCGCCGCGGCCGCGCGCGCGGGAATCGAGAGCGCGAGCGGCGCGGCGAAGAACTCGGGGAAGATCGTGACGATCCGGACGATTAGCATGAACTAATCAAGTAGCCCTTCCGGGATCGACACCGTCACCACTCTCGCGTCACGATCGACGGAGAGAACCGACTGGTCGTACAGGAGCAGCACCGTATCGCTCCGCCCCGTGCGCCGCACATCGACGGCGAGCCCCTGCGGCAGCTCGTAGACGTCGGCGACCTCACCGAAGGACTCGCCGGACTCCAGGCGTACATGCATGCCGAGCAGCTGATGCACATAGATGTCGCCCTCGTCCAGCGCAACGACCTCGCCGCGGGGCACGAGAAAGTAGCGATTGCGCCACAGTTCGGCCGTCGTGCGATCGGCGATCTCGCGGAAGGCAACGATCAAGCCTCCCTTGAAGCGAGAGGCGCGCTCGACGTGAAGCTCTTTGTTTCCCGGCACGAGATCGCCGCGCACTGTGCCGGCCAACACTCGCCGACCGGGCGCGAAGATGACATCCGGGGTGTCGGTTATCGGCTCGACAACCAGCTCACCACGAATTCCGTGTGCTTTGCGCACCCGACCGACGATAATGAACTCCTCGCTCTGCTCGGGTCGGGCGGGTGCGCTCATCGGCCTACGCGGCGCTCGTCAGGCAGCGCCGCCCTCTTCCTTCTCGCTCAGCGGCACGGCGCGCGACTTGAGCGTGCGGCCGATGCGCTGCTCGTGGCGCGTCTTGAGAATCCCGGCGCGGCGCAGCAGCGAGCGGACGGTGTCCGTCGGCAGAGCTCCGTTGTCGAGCCAGTAATTCACACGCTCGGTCTGAAGATTGAGCGCGTTCTCACTCTGTCGGGGAGCATACTGACCAACGATCTCGATGAAACGGCCGTCGCGCGGGCTGCGCGAATCGGCAACGACGATGCGGAACATCGGGGCCTTCTTGCGGCCCGTGCGGCGAAGACGAATGCGGACTGCCATGGTACGGTTGCTCCTCGATCGAACGTTGAACTACACCGGGCTCATCGCGCGCTGGGCAATTCCCAGCCGCACCCGGATTAGCGCATGCCGAACATGTTCGGCCTGAACTTACCGCCGCCGCCGGCGGCGGCGGCTTTCTTCATCATCTTTTGCATCTCGCGGAACTGCTCGAGCAGACGATTCACCTCGTTCACCGGCCGGCCCGAGCCACGCGCAACGCGTGCGCGACGCGAACCATTCATCACACCCGGGTTCTTGCGCTCAGCCGGCGTCATCGATAGGACAATTGCCTCGACGTGCTTCATCCGCTTCGGGTCGGCTGCCTTGACCTGCTTGAGCACCTTCGTATTTACGCCAGGAAGCATCTTGAGCAAGCCTTCGAGAGGCCCGAGCTTTTCGATCTGGCGCATCGCGGTGAGGAAGTCATTCAAGTCCATCCCCTCCTTCTTCACCTTCTTCTCGAGTCGGCGCGCCTCGTCCGCGTCGAATGCCTCCTGCGCCTTTTCGACCAGGCTGACGACGTCGCCCTGCTGCAGAATGCGCCCCGCCATGCGCTCGGGATGGAATTCCTCGAGCGCGTCGGGCTTCTCACCGACACCGACGTACTTGATCGGCTTCTTCGTGACACCGTAGATCGACAGCGCCGCGCCACCGCGCGCGTCGCCATCCATCTTCGTGAGGATGACCCCGGTCACGTGCAGGCGCTGATCGAATCCTTGCGCGATACGCACCGCGTCCTGACCGGTCATACCGTCGGCGACAAAGAGAATTTCGTCGGGATGGATCGCGTGCTTGAGATGATCGAGCTCGGCCATCATTTCGTCGTCGATCTGCAATCGACCTGCGGTGTCGACGATGACCACACGATCACGCGACCGCTTCGCGGCCTCGATGCCGGCCTTTGCAATCCGCACCACATCCGAGGTGGAGCGATCGGCGTAGACGGGAACGTCGAGCTGCGCCCCGAGCGTCTCGAGCTGATCGATGGCGGCCGGCCGATAGACGTCCGCGGCGACGAGACGCGTCGCCTTGCCTTCGGCCTTGAGCTTTCGAGCAAGCTTTGCGGCGGTCGTCGTTTTTCCCGAGCCCTGCAGCCCGACCATCATCACGATGGTTGGGGGAACTGTGCTCAGCTTCAGCGGTTCGCGGCGCTCACCGAGCATTATCGTGAGCTCATCGTAAACAATCTTGACGAGCTGCTGCGCAGGCGACACGGTGCGCAGTTGAGCAACGCCGACCGCTCTCTTCTCGACCCGCTCGAGAAACTCTCGGGTGAGTTGAAAGTTGACATCCGCTTCCAGAAGGACGCGCCGAACCTCGCGAAGTCCCTCCTTGATGTCGGATTCGTTCAGGACGCCACGGCCGCGCAGACGCGCGAACGTGGCTTCCAACTTTTCAC
>DATEHJ010000100.1:0-6012 GCA_035279645.1 Gemmatimonadaceae bacterium | reverse complement strand
TCGGTCACTTCGCCCGATCGCGAAGGGATTACCGGATCGTAAAGCTGAGAATTTTTTAATTGACGAATGCGGGTGATCTCGACGGCTGGATCCACGAGCGGGCCTGGCGTGGAACGCCAGGCCCGGTGAGGTGCTCGACGGTCAAGCGTGGCTCGTCGCGGCTTTCCACGACGATCGTTAGGCGGGACCGGCCGCGCGGGGAGCAGCTGTCTCGCCGCCGCCTCGACGCCCGGGCGCGGTGCTCGCGCGCTGTTTCGCAAACTCCAAGAGATCGGCGTTGAACTGCGACTGGTGCGTCTGCGTCAGCCCATGCGGCGCACCTTTGTACACCTTGAGCTCGGCCCCTTTGATCATCTTCGACGAGCGCAAACCGCCAACGGCGAGCGGCACGACTTGATCGTCGTCGCCGTGAATGATCAACGTGGGAATGTCGAACTTCTTGCAGTCTTCGGTGAAGTCGGTTTCCGAGAAAGCCTTGACACAATCGTGCGCCGCAACGAGTCCGCACTGCATGCTCAGCAGCCAGAATTGCTCGTGAATGCCCGCCGAGATTTTGGCGCCCGGCCGATTGGACCCGTAGAACAGCGGGCTGAAGTCTTTCCAGAACTGCGAGACGTCTGCCAAGATGCCGGCGCGAATCTGGTCGAATTCCTGGAGTGGGAGGCCGTCGGGATTCTTCGGCGTCCTGAGCAAGCCTGGTGTAACGGCGTCCACGAGCACGGCCTTCGCCACGCGCTGCGTTCCGTGCCGGCCGATGTAGCGCGTGACCTCGCCACCGCCGGTTGAATGGCCGACATGGATCGCGTTCGTTAGTTCGAGTGTCACGACGAGCGTCGCGAGGTCATCCGCGTACGTGTCCATGTCATTGCCGGACCATGTCTGGCTCGAGCGCCCATGACCTCGACGGTCATGCGCGATCGCGCGAAAGCCGTTTGAGGCGAAGAAGTACAGTTGCTCGTCCCAGGCGTCGGCGTTCAGCGGCCAACCGTGGCTGAAGACGACGGGTTGTCCAGAGCCAAAATCCTTGTAAAAGATCTGGGCGCCATCCTTGGTGGTGATCGTAGGCATTCGGGCCTCGCGGTGCGATATGGTGAGGCCGTTGAAGATGTGTGCAGCAGATCGATTGACTATTGGCCGTTCGGACCATCCAGCGTGCTCACCTGCAAGCGGCTTCTGCCTCGCTCGAGCTGACCGCTCAAACAGCTCGCGGCTCATTCCGGTCAACGCGCGACAGCGGTAAGATCACCGCGGCTGATCTGGAACGCTTCCCGCAACCTAACGAGTGGTCGCGCTGTCGATGCACTACCGATGCGTCCTTCGAGCGGCCGTCGTTGCCGCGCTCTGCCTCACTGCAGATAGCGCCTTCGCCCAACGCGCCGGTCGCGGCGCCGCGCCACCGCGTGGTGGGCCGGGCCCTTACGGCGCGCTCAGTTGGCGCTTCATCGGGCCTCCGGGTAATCGCACGATCGCCGTCGCTGGCATCGCGGGCGACCCGCTCACCTACTACGTCGGCGCGGCCTCCGGCGGGATTTGGAAGACGACCGACGGCGGCGTGCACTGGCAGCCGATCTTCGACAATCAGCTGGTCTCATCGGTCAGCGCGCTCGCGGTCGCGTCCTCCAACCCGAGCGTCGTCTGGGCGGGAACTGGGGAGAGCTTCATTCGAAGCCATATCTCGATGGGCTGGGGTATCTTTCGCTCGAACGACGCCGGCGCGACGTGGACGAAGGTGGGCCTCGAGAACACCGGACGCATCGCGCGCATCGCCGTCGATCCGCGCAATCCCGACGTCGCACTCGTCGCCGCGCTCGGACACTCGTACGGCCCGCAGCCCGAGCGCGGAGTCTTCCGCACCACCGACGGCGGGAAGACCTGGACGCGCGTGCTCATCGCGAGCGACAGCGCCGGCGGCATCGATGTGCTCATGGACCCGAACGATCCCGACGTCGTCTACGCCGCCACGTGGCAGCTCGAGATCAAGACGTGGACGCGCACGAGCGGCGGCTCGGGGAGTGGCATCTGGAAGTCCACCGACAACGGCGCGACCTGGACGCGCCTAACGGGGAACGGCCTCCCGACGCACCCGATCGGAAAGATTGGACTTGGCGTCACGAAAGCGGACTCGAAGCGGCTGTACGCGCTGATCGAGTCCGGGCGGGGAATTCCCTGGCAGGGAGAGCCCACGGACACGGGAACGCTCTGGCGCTCCGACGACGCCGGCGCGCACTGGCAGGTCGTGAACTCCAACGGCAACCTGCTTTCGCGCCCCGCGTACTACACCCGCATGGCTGTCGCGCCCGACGACCCTAACGAGGCGTTCTTTCTCAGCATCGGGTTCAGCAGCACGCGCGACGGCGGCCGCACGTTGGCGACGCGCGGACCCAATGCGACGCCGGGCTTTGACAACCACGACATGTGGATCGATCCGACGAACGCGCGCCGGATGATCGTTGCGAACGACGAGGGCGTGAGCATCTCCGTCAATCGCGGCGAGACGTGGAATCGCATTCGTCTGCCGATCGCGCAGATCTACCGCGCGACGACGGACAGCCGGATTCCCTACTACGTCTGCGGGAACATGCAGGACGGACCGTCCACGTGCGGTCCGAGCAACTCGAAGTCTCTTCCATCTGCCATCACCGGTGGTGGCGAGATCCCGCGCGGCACATGGTACGCCGTTGGCGGCGGCGAGAGCGGCTGGGCGACGGCAGACCCCGTGAATCCCAACATCGTGTGGTCGACGGCGTCGGGTCGCGGGAGCATGGGCGGCATCGTCATCCGAACCGACATCGCCGCGAACCGCATGCGCGACGTCGAGGTGTGGCCCGTGAGCACGAACGGCCACGCCGCCAAGGACGTCCGCTATCGCTTCATCTGGGACTTTCCCTTCACGATCTCGCCGAACAACCACGACAAGATCTACGTCGGGAGCCAGTTTGTTCATCAAACGCTGAACGGCGGTCAAAGCTGGACACTGATCAGTCCCGACCTGACACTCAACGACAAGACGAAGCAAGGCGCTTCGGGCGGACTCACCGGCGACAACCTCGGCGTCGAATACGGAGATGTGATCTATGCCATCGCCGAGTCGCCGCTCGTTCCAGGCTTGCTTTGGGTGGGAACGAACGACGGGCAGGTGCAGGTGACGCGTGACGGGGGAAAACAGTGGACGAACGTGACGCGGAACATTCCGGGTATTGTGCCGTGGGGAACGGTGAGCAACATCGAGCCGTCGCATTTCAATCCCGGTACTGCCTACATCACGGTTAACGCCCATCAAGAAGGCAACTTCGATCCGTGGGTGTACGAAACCAAAGATTTCGGCGCGACGTGGAAGCTGATCGTCGACGGATTGCTGAAATCGCCCGTCGGATACGCGCGCTGCGTGCGCGAAGACCCGAAGCGCCCCGGCCTGCTCTATCTCGGCACCGAGAACGGCGTCTACGTCTCCTTCGACGACGGCGAGCGCTGGGAGCCGCTTCAGCTGAACCTCCCGCACTCGCCGGTGTCGTGGCTCACGATTCAGCAACATTTCAACGACCTCGTGATCGCGACCTACGGCCGGGGATTCTACATCCTCGACGACATCTCGTCGCTCCAGCAGCTCACCGGCGCGGCACGCACCGAGTCGGCACACCTGTTCGCACCCCGTACCGCGTATCGCTTCCGCGCCGTCGACAACGCGGTGCGGTCGATGTCCGACGACCCTAACGACGGCCACAATCCACCCTACGGAGCGTCGATCGACTATTGGATCGGGTCGGCGGATTCCGGATTGGTGTCGATCGCCATCGCTGATTCGACTGGACGAACGATACGAACGATCGACGCGCCGCACGTCGCTGGTCTCAACCGTATCGTGTGGGACCTTCGTTTCGATCCGCTTGCACCGGCGCGCTCGGAGACTCCCGTCGCACTGGCCGCCGCACCGCCGAGCGGCGCCGAGGAAGGTCCGGTGCCTCGACGCGCGCCGAGCGCGGGGCGTGGGGCAGGGACCGCCACACTCAACATCCTCGCCCCGCCGGGGAGATACACCGTTAGGCTGAGCGCGGGTGCCTCGGAAGGAACGCAACCGCTCGTCGTGCTCAAGGATCCAGACTCCGGCGGGAACGCGCGTGACATCGGACTTCAGACGGCAATGCTCGTCGACCTCGCGAAGGACATCGGCGCCTCGACGGCGCTGTATTCGCAGATCGACGACATTCGCTCACAGGTGCGAACGGTTCGCGCACGCGTCGCCGACAGCTCGTCGCTTGCCGACGTGCGCGCCGCCGCCGATTCCGTCGAACGGCGCGTCACCTTCCTCGCCGACAGCCTGGTACAGCAGAAGGTCGTCGCGTTTTACGAGTGGCCGGTGAAGCTGACGGCGAAGTTCCGCTATCTCGCCGACCACGTGCAGTCGTCGGATCGGCTTCCCACCGATCAGGCTCGTGAGGCGGATACGCTGCTGAAAGGACAGCTCGCGCTGGCGCAGCGCGAGTATGCGGCGCTGGTTCGGGGCCAGCTCGCTTCGTTCAATGATCTGTTGCGGAGGCGTGGCCAAACGCCAATCATCGTCCAGCAGCCGTGATGCGCCAACGAACTGCTCCGCGCAGCGGGTCCGTTGCCAAGGTGTAGCCACTCGGCGACGATCTGACCTCGAGATGCTGCAGCCGTCCATCGGGCAGTGCAAATGCGCCGGACGCCGTGCCGCTGTCGCTCGCGAAGACGCGCAGCTCGATGTTGCGCCAATCGATCGCGCCGGTATGCTGCGCCACCGCGGCGTGCGGAATCACGGAATTGTTTCGAGCCATCACGACGATCGGGATCGGCCCAACCTTCACGTTGTGCCAGACGCCGCCGGTATACGCGCGTCCGGTCTGGTAGTCGATCCACGTCCCTGGCGGAAGATAGACGTTGCGATGGTCGGCTTCGTCGAAGAGCGGCGCGACGAGCAGGTCCGACCCGAAGAAATACTCGTCGTCGACGACCCAGGATGTCGGATCGTTAGGAAACTCGAAAAACAAGGCGCGCGTCATTGGCCAGCCTTTTTCGGACGACGCCTTCGCCTGCGCGTAGATATACGGGATCAACGCGTATTTCAGCTCCATGTCTTTTCGAAAGTCGACGACGAACGCCGAGTCGTACTCCCAGGGCTCGCGCGGCGGGGCGCCATGCGTGCGCGTGTGGGACGTGAGCGCACCGAATGGCGCCCAGCGGCGATAGAGGGCGCGCGGCGCACGCTCGACGAAGCCACCGATGTCGTGGCTCCAGTAAGTGAACCCCGACAGGCCTAACGACAGGCCACCGCGCAGCGTCGCCGCCATCGCCGAGTTGGTGTTCTCGGCGTCGCCGCCCCAGTGCACCGGATAGCGCTGGCTCCCGGCCCACGCACTCCGCCCCCAGATGATGCCGCCGCCGTTGCCCGCATCGCCATTCGGGGCCGCCGCGCCTGCCTGACGAGCGCCGGCTGTGTTTGCGCTCGCGGTAATCTCCCAGACCGCCTTGTTGTAACGAACTGGATAGAGATTGTGCTCGTACCAGCCGGTGCGGCCCGACTTGTACAGCCCCGTCAGCGGCGCGCCCTCACCGAAGTCGGCCTTGATGACCGCGACGCCCATGTCGAGCAGATTCTTGAGCTTCTGCTGATACCAACGGATCGCGGCGGGATTGCTGAAGTCGAGCGTCGCATCCTCGCCACCGATCGTGCCCGATTCGTTCCGCACGGCGAAGCCGCCACGCTGCAGCTCGTCCCAGATCTTGTTGCGTCGCGTGAAGTACGTGTACTGCCAGAGGCTGATGCGAAAGCCATTCGCGCGAAGATCGGCAATCATCTTCGACGGATTGTCGAATCGGGTGTGAGAGAACTCGAAATTGCTCTGCCAGTCGGTCTCGAACCAGCCGGTGTCGAGGTGCAGCACGTCGGTGGGGATGCGGTACTCGCGCAACTTCGTCGCGACCTGCCGCACTTCGGCTTCCGATTTGTACGTGATCCGGCTCATCCAGAGGCCGAAACGACCAGAGCGGCGGCAC
>DATEHJ010000099.1:0-3116 GCA_035279645.1 Gemmatimonadaceae bacterium | reverse complement strand
GACGAGCTGGGCGAAGTCGGGCTGCGGCCGCTGGATCATTTTCTTCAGCGCGCCACGCTCATCGCCGACGTCGACGCCCTGGACGCGAATGCCGATGCCGTCACGCTGATGACGCTGCATAACGCGAAAGGGCTCGAGTTCCCGGTCGTGTTCATCAGCGGCCTCGAGGACGGCCTCTTTCCGCTGGCGCGCGCGTACGACGAACCGGCGCAGCTCGAGGAGGAGCGGCGTCTCTTCTACGTCGGGATCACGCGAGCCGAGCGGAAGCTCTACCTGACGTACGCCGAGGAGCGCAGACGCAACGGCGAGTTGATCGCATCGAAGCCGTCGAGCTTTCTCGAATCGATTCCCGACGGGATGCTCGACAAGCGCCAGACCATCAAGGTGCGCAGCACCGGCCGCGCCGCGATGCGGGGATCGTCGTTAGGCTGGGGTGGCGGCCGTCGCTGGAGTCGCGAGGGAGGCCGCTTCGACGACGCCTTCGACGGCTTTCCTCCGTCGGCCGCCGCACGGCGCCCTGGCACCCCGGTCACTCGTGAAGCGTTCTTTCCCGATGACGAGAACGCCTCGCAGGACGCGCCCATCATCGCCGTCGGCTCGCGCGTGCGTCACCGAAAGTTCGGCGCTGGAACCATCGCGGAGCTTGCCGGCTCCGGCCGTGAGCTCAAGGCGAAGGTCGACTTCGACGACGAGACCGTGGGCCGCAAAACGCTGGTCGTTGCTCAGGCCAACCTCGAGCGAGAGATCGGTTCGTGAGCATCTCGCTCGACGAAGTCCGACACGTTGCGTCTCTCGCCCGGCTCGGCATCACAGACGAGCGGGCGCGCGTTGCCGCCGTCGAGCTGAGCTCCATCCTGCAGCACATGGACGTCCTGTCGAAAGTCGATACCAGCGACGTGACAGATCTCACCACGCTCGCGCAGTCCGGAATGATTCTGCGCCCGGACACGGGCCCACCGATTCCGCTCGAGCGCGCACCGGCGGACTTCGTGCCGGCATTGCGCGACGGTTTCATTCTCGTTCCGCGTCTCGCGACGCACGAGGATCCGGAGCCCGCGCCGTGATCGATGCCCGCGAGCATGCTCCTCGTGAGCGAGCTGCCGCGATGCGCGATGCCGTCATCTCGGGCGCACGATCGCCGCGCGAGATCGTCGATGAAACATTCTCCCGTGCGAAGCGCGCGCGCGCCGGTGCCGATGGACTCAACGCCTTTCTCTGGAGCGACGAAGCGTCAGCGCACGACGAAGCGACGAGGCTCCAGGCGTCGCTGGAGGCGGGCAAGGGCGGTTCGCTCGCGGGCGTGCCGGTCGTCGTCAAAGACAACATTGCCACGCTCGGCTCGCCGACGACGTGCGGATCGCGTATTCTCGAGCACTATCGGAGCCCGTTCGAAGCCACGGTCGTTAGGCGTTTGCGCGAAGCCGGTGCGATCCTCGTGGCAAAAACGAACCTCGACGAGTTCGCGATGGGGTCGTCGACGGAATACAGCGCGTTTGGGCGCACGAAGCACCCGCTCGATCCGGCCCTCGTCCCCGGCGGCTCGTCAGGCGGCTCCGCCGCCGCGGTCGCCGCCGGTATCACGCCGATTGGTCTCGGCTCGGAGACCGGCGGATCGGTTCGCCAGCCGGCAGCGTTCTGCGGGGTCGTCGGCGTCAAGCCGACGTACGGCCGCGTCAGTCGATTTGGCCTCGTTGCCTTTGCGTCGTCGCTCGACCAGGTCGGAGTGTTTGGCAACACGGTGGACGATGCTGCACTGACGCTCCAGACGATCGCCGGCCGCGATCCGCTGGACGCGACGAGCGCCGATCAGCAGGTGCTAACGTACGACGAGCCGTTCTCATCCCTCGACGGAGTCGTCATCGGTCGGCCGCGGGAGTACTTCCCGGACCAGCTGGATCCTGAGATCGCGGCTCACTGCGACCGCGCGCTCGAGCAGTGCCGCGAGCTGGGAGCCACCATTCGCGACGTCTCGCTGCCGAGCACCAACCTCGCGATTCCAGTCTATTACATCATCGCACCCGCCGAGGCATCGTCGAACCTCGCGCGATTCGATGGCGTCCGCTATGGACTGCGTATCGCCAATGATGGCCTGCGGGGGATGTACGAGGCGACACGCTCCAACGGTTTCGGGCCGGAAGTGACGCGCCGCATTCTCCTTGGAACGTACGTGTTGTCGGCGGGCTACTACGAGGCCTACTACGCCAAGGCGATGGAGGTGCGGTCGCTCATCGCCCGCGACTTCCACGCGGCCTTCGCGTCGGGTATCGACGTGCTCTTCACGCCGACCACGCCCACGCCCGCGTTCGAGGCGGGCTCCAAAAGCGACCCGTACGAGATGTACCTGAGTGACATCTTCACGGTGACGGCGAATCTCGCCGGGATTCCCGCGATGTCGCTCCCGATCGGACGCGTTCGCGGGTTGCCCGTCGGCGGCCAGATCCTCGCGCCCCACTTTGGCGAAGCGAAGATGTTCCGCGTCGCGCGAGCGCTCGAACAGGCGTTAGGCGTCGAGGCGCATCGATGAGTACGCGCGAATCATCGGCCGGCGGCACGCTGGAGAGCACCGCGGCACGAGTCGCCTACGAGATGGTCGTGGGCCTCGAGGTTCACGTGCAGTTGCTCACGCACACCAAGGCGTTTTGTCGCTGCTCCACGGAATTTGGCGCCCCGCCCAACCGCAATGTGTGCCCCGTATGCCTCGGGATGCCCGGTGCGCTCCCGGTGCTCAACGATCAGGTGGCAGATCTTGCGCTTCGCGCCGCGCTCGCGCTCGAATGTCGCGTTCACCCGGTGTCGATCTTTGCGCGAAAGAATTACTTCTATCCGGACCTTCCGAAGGGCTATCAGATTTCGCAATACGATCGCCCGCTCGCGACGCAAGGCCATCTAACGACTGGCGTCGCTGACGGGGCGTCGATCGATGTCGGCGTCACCCGCGTCCACATCGAAGAGGATGCGGGGAAGTCCGTTCACGATCGCTTCCCTGGCATGAGCGCCATCGATCTGAATCGCGCCGGCGTCCCGTTGATCGAGATCGTCAGCGAGCCGGATATCCGTTCCTCGGCCGCGGCCGGCGCGTATCTCCGAGCGCTCAAACAACTCCTCGAGTTCCTCGA
>DATEHJ010000098.1:0-5262 GCA_035279645.1 Gemmatimonadaceae bacterium | reverse complement strand
CTTCCATCTCTTTCGTTAGGCGCGCGCGGGTCGGCGCGTCGGCTATGCGGGCGCGGAGCGAGTCGCGTCCGCCGACCTCGGCCCACCGTGGCAGGAGCGCCGCGCCGACGCTCGTCCCCGACGCGTCGTAAGGGTACTGGCTCCCGGTAATCGCCACGCCCTGCGCACGGGCCGCGCGCATGAGGGCAATGACGGTGTCGCTCTGCCCCCAAACGTCGGTGCCGAGCGCCTTGATGTGCGAGATGTGGATCGGAATCTTCGCCTCGCGGCCGATACGAATCGCTTCGTTGACGGCGCCGATGAGGCCGATGGTGTAGGAGCTCTCATCGCGGAGGTGGGTGTCGTAGCTGCCGCCATAGCGCGCGGCGACCTTGGCGAGCTCGATGACCTCTTCGGTGGGCGCGTAGCTGCCCGGAGCGTAGTAGAGTCCGGTCGACATGCCGATCGCCCCCTCCTCCATCCCGCGCCTAACGAGGGAGCGCATCGCCTCGAGCTGGGCCGGCGACGCCGGGGCCCCCGACATGCCGAGCACCGAGCCGCGCACCGAGCCCTGGGGGACGTAGAGCGCGGCGTTGGTGCCGATGCCATTCTTCGTCCAGGCGTCGAGCGTCTTTCCGATCTCGAGCGTGCCGCCGCCGTCGTTGTTCGTTATGACGGTCGTGACCCCTTGCATCAGATACGCGAGATTGGCGCGCTGCCGCTGATCGGCGCTCCCCAGGTCGCCCTGGGTGTGCGTGTGCGGGTCGATGAACCCCGGTGCGACAACCAATCCGTGCACATCGATGGTCCGCTTCGGGGCGATGTTCGCCGTCGCCGCGGCGCCGATGAAGATGATGCGATCTCCACGAATGGCGACGTCAGCCACGCGCGGCCCGGTCCCCGTGCCATCGATGACCGTACCGCCGCGCAAGAGAATGTCGGCGTCTTCTCGTGAGGCGCGCGCTGCAAACGCGCCGAGAATCGCGAGGACGGCGAAGGCGAGTGAAACAGAACGACGGTAAGGCATTGGGGGAGCTGCGCTGGAGGGCGTGTTTAGGGATGTTCGGCGCATCACGGAATTCGGTCACTCGGTAGTTGAACGGCCGGCCGTTCGGATAATGGTTGGCGGCTCGCGGCGCGTCTACTGCCGCGCGGATCGTGCGCGGCGTTCTGGAGTCGATTGCAGCCCAGTTATATTAGTCCTGCGTCGTACCATCCCGTGCGGGCGTCGGAGTCTCGTTCAGTGCCGTCATCGCGGTGCACGAGACCGTAGTTCCACCCCTTGACGCTCACCGTGCACGGACCCAACATGCGCGGCCAAGATGCCTGACGAGTGCCTAACGAGGCTCCCTATCGGAGCTTGCGCCCGGACCGTTATTGGCATCGGCCGTCTCGTCACCGTTATTGGCCCATCCATCATCCGCCCCGTCTCCTCATGAGCTCCTCACGCAGGATCGGCCGCACGTTAGGCGTGCTGGCCGCATTCGTCGCTCTCGCTTCGCCGCTCGCCGCCCAGGGCACCGTGCGCGGCAGCGTCGTCGATTCCGCGTCGCAGCGCGGCATCCCCGGCGTCACCGTCATCGTCTCCGGCTCGTCGAGCGGCACCGTCACCGACGACGCGGGCCGCTTCACGCTGCGGAACGTGCCCACCGGCAGCACGCCGATTCGGGCCCAACGCATTGGCTACGCGCTTCAGGAGAAAACCGTTTCGGTGGGCGCTGGCGACACAGCGTCCGTATCCTTCGCACTGCGCGCCATCGCGGTGCAGCTCTCGGAGGTCGTCTCGATCGGCTACGGCACCAGCAGCCGCCGCGACGTAACGAGCGCTGTTTCCTCCGTGACGGCTGCCGACATCGAGAACAAGCCGCTCGCCGGCATCGAGTCCGCGATTCAGGGAAAGATGGCCGGTGTGCAGGTGACGCAGAACGCCGGCAATCCGGGCAATGGCATCTCGATTCGCGTCCGTGGCCCCGCGTCGGTGAACGCGGGAAACCAACCACTCTACGTGGTCGACGGCATCCCGATCATTCAGGAGGACTACGGGCAGCTCGGCATGGGCGGCCAGGACGTCACGTCGATCTCGAGCTTGAACCCTGACGAGATCGAATCGATCGACGTCCTCAAGGACGCCGCCGCGGCCGCGATCTACGGATCGCGCGGCTCGAACGGCGTCGTCATCATCACGACGAAGCGCGGGCGGGCTGGTGCGTCCCACGTGAACCTCAGCACGTACTACGGCACGCAGTCCAACCCGAGAACGCTCGCGCTGCTGAACGCGAAGCAGTACGTCGAGATCTTCAACGAGAGCGCGGTGAACGACGACGAAGACCTGCCCTTCAGCGCCGGGACCGACGACGCGCACAGCTTCGATTGGCAGAGCGCCGTCTTTCGCCGTGCGCCGGTGGGCGACATGCAGCTCAGCATGAGCGGTGGCTCCGACCGAATGAAGTACTACCTCAGTGGTGGCAGCTTCAACCAGCGCGGCATCGTCATCGGCTCCGACTACAAGCGGCAGACCGGACGAATGAACATCGACTTCGATGCGACCAACCGACTGCTCCTGCGCACATCGGTCGGCCTGGCGCGCGAGGACAACAACCGAATCGAAGGCGACGGAAGCCTCGACGGCGTCGTCACGAACGCGATCGGCATGCAGCCGATGCGTCCGATCTTCGGCAACTTCTTCGGGTACGCCGGCGCAGACAGCGGCTTGCGCTACTCGAATCCGCTCGCTCTCGCGGCCTACAACAAGACGAGCTACGGAACGCTCCGCGGACTCGGCAACGTCGAAGCTCGTTATGCGTTGACGAACAAGCTCGCGCTCACTGGCCGGTTCGGCGCCGACGTGATGTCCGTCGACGAGCTGCAGTGGGAATCGCCGAAGGTCGATCAGACGTATGCCCAAAGCGCCAACGGCGTCGGCAAGAGCGACCACACGACGGCGACGCGCTTCGTTTCCGAGGCGTTCGGCACTTACGAGGCGCTCACGAGCGATCGGCACAAGCTCTCGCTGGTCGGGGGCGTGAGCACGGAGCTCAATCACTCCGATCTCAACTTCATTCGTGGCGAAGGCTTCACGAGTGGGTTCACGACGTACGTCCGGAACGCGACTGTCATCACGAGCTACGACGGCTCGAGCACGGACAATTCCCTCGCGTCGTACTTCGGTCGCGCGAACTACACGCTCCTCGATCGCTATCTCTTCTCGGCGAGCTTGCGGTCGGACCGCTCGTCGCGGTTTGGTGCCGATCACCGTTGGGGTCTGTTCCCCGCGGCGTCGTTAGGTTGGAACGTGAGCGAGGAGCCCTTCGCGGCGGCGCTCGCGCGCCATGCGACGCTCAAGCTCCGCGCGAGCTACGGCGTCACCGGCAACCAGGGTATCGGTGACTTTGCATCCCTGTCGCTCGCATCGGGCGCGCCTTACACGACACTGCCGGGTATCGCGCAGACGTCGATCGGCAATCCCGACCTGCGTTGGGAATCCACGCGATCGCTCGACGGGGGCGCCGATCTCGGGCTGTTCGACAACCGCGTCAGCGTCATCGCCGACTACTATGCTCGCCGCACGAATGACTTGCTCGTGCAGCGTCCGATCGCGGCGTTCACCGGCTTTACCTCGACGTGGGGCAACGTCGGCGACGTCCGGAACTCCGGCGTCGATCTCTCGATCAACACCGAGAACCTGCGCCCTCGCAACGGCCGCGGCCTCGGTTGGACGAGCGGATTGAACCTCACGTTCAATCGCAACCGCGTGATGAAGACGTACGAGAATCAGCCGATCATCACCGGCATCAACGGCCGTCAGACGACGATCGTCGCCGCCGGCCAGCCGTTAGGCGAGTTCTATATGCTGAAGTTCAAGGGCGTCGATCCGCAGACGGGTGACGCGATCTTCCAGGACGTCAATGGCGACGGCCAGATCGACAACAACGACAAGACCTACGTCGGAAGCCCGCACGCGAAGTACTACGGCGGATTCAGCAACGAATTCACATACGGTAACCTGGCGCTGCGCGGCTTTGTCACCTTCAGCCAGGGCAACAAGATCTTCAACATGATGCGCATCTTCACCGACGATGGCGCGTGCACGTGGGACAACAAGACGGCGAACGTATTGGCGCGGTGGCAGAAGCCCGGCGACATCACGGACGTACCGAGGATGAGCTACGACTGCGCCGCGGGTGCCGACGAGATCTCGAGCCGCTTCATCGAGGACGGCTCGTACGTGCGGTTCAGCGAGCTGACACTGTCGTACCAGCTTCCGCAGAAGTGGGCCAATCGCGCGTATCTCGCAAACGCCCGCGTCTACGTGTCGGGCCACAATCTCAAGCTCTGGACGAAGTACAGCGGCTACGATCCGGACGTGAACAGCGCCGGATCCGATGAGAACATCATCATCGGCACCGATTACTACGCCTATCCGCAGCCGCGCACCATCACCTTCGGCATCAACGCGGGCTGGTGAGGCCCGCCATGGAGCATAACGTGAAACTTCGCTTTCTTCTTCCGGCGCTGGCCCTGATCGGGTTCACCGCGTGCAGCAAGGAGCTGTCGACGGCGCCGAGCGATCAGATTCTTGCCGACCAGGCGATCGTCGACGCACCAACGGCACGAGCGTCGCTCGCCGGCGCGTACGCCGGCCTGCAGGCGCTCGGCTACTACGGCCGCAACCTCGAGATCCTGGGCGATCTCCCGACCGACAACGCGATCTGGAAGGGCACCTTCCAGTATCTCAGCGAGATGGACAAAGATTCGACCAAGGCCGACAACACGACGATGACGAGCGTGTGGACGGCGGTCTACGCCGTCATCGCGCGCACGAACATGATCCTCGCGAAGGTGCCGGGCCTTCCGGACCTCTCGACCGAGGAGAAGAACGAGATCCTCGGCGAAGCATACTTCCTCCGCGCACTCAGCTATCACAACCTCGTGAAGAACTGGGGCGCGGTGCCGATGCCGCTGCAGCCGATTCTCGTCGTCAACGATCAGACCAAGTATCCGCGCGTCGCCGCGACGCAGGTCTATACGCAGATTCTCGCCGATCTCGCGCAGGCGGGACAGCTCATCACCAATACCGACAATACTCGTCAGGCAACGACGCTCGCTGTGCACGCGATTCGCTCGCGCGTGCTCTTCTACAACGGCGACTATCAGGGCGCGCTGGACGAGGCCAACATCGTCCTCTCGGGGCGCGATGCGCTTGTCGAGAACTACCCCGACCTGTTCACGCCGACCGGGACGAACACGACCGAGGACATCTTTCGTGTCGCGTTCACGCCGGTG
>DATEHJ010000097.1:0-7519 GCA_035279645.1 Gemmatimonadaceae bacterium | reverse complement strand
ACGGGGATGTACGCATACATCGGCGATTTCTGCAGCATGATACCCTCACGTAGCGAGATGGGCTCGTAACTGGTGATCCTTTC
The DNA here is from genome assembly GCA_035279645.1 of Gemmatimonadaceae bacterium. Taxonomy (GTDB): domain Bacteria; phylum Gemmatimonadota; class Gemmatimonadetes; order Gemmatimonadales; family Gemmatimonadaceae; genus AG2. The sequence continues at coordinate 7,436 of DATEHJ010000097.1, read as the reverse complement.
CAGGGAAAGTGAATATGCACTAAACTGGCCGAACCCTGGATGCCGCGACTAGGGATCGCGATTGCGCAGTATGTGATCACGAATAACGCGAATTGCTCGAATTGTCTTGCGGCGGTAGGGCTCCAATTCCCGAGACAAGCAATGCTGAGTGTTGTGGTCGCGGTTAGGGGCCGTCTCGCCAGGGCCTAAGACACGGTGCGGATTACCCGGATGAACCCGGATCGCTCCGTGTGTAAGCGGCGAACGTTGCCCAACGAGCCGGGGCGAACTTTGTTGAACGACTTCGGTCGGCAACGCTCGCCGGACCTGATTGGTGTGCCGTTCACAAAGAGCAGAAAGTCGACGCGGAGAGCGGAGCTTTCGCGCCACATGAAAAGATCTGGGTTCATCCGGGGAATCCGTGTTCCCCTTCCGGCCGTGGTCGGTGGCATCAGAGGCCGAACTGACGAAAATGGTGGTCCAGGTGTAGATACGCCCAGCGCGCCCATTCGCGTTCGCTCAACTTGCCGAACATGAAATGCGGACGCACCGACACGACGGCGAGATTCTTCGCGAAGCGATCGGTTGCTCGCTTGAGACTCGCGACATCGCGCTCGAAATCCTCGGGTCGAGTGCCGCCACGTTCCTGGTCGGCCTCGGGGCGTGTCCTGATCCCCCGCGGCCAGGGCGTCGGTGCGTACAGCGCAATCCACTTGATCAGTCGCGCGCGAATCGGACCCCGCGACGCCGTCGGAGCCGTCGGCCGTTCGCCGAGCAAATTGCGAAATGCATCCGTGCAGTGACAGACCATCTGATGCGCGGTCATCTTTCCCCAGCGCCGAGATGCGTCAGCGCGCAACCCGGCGAGGCGATCGAGGAGCTCATCTCTGTTGTCGAGGAGATTGGCGCGTGTCATCGTCTTCGTTAGGCAAGGACTCCTTTGTTATGCGAATGGCCTGCCGACGCCGGCAGGCCACTCACATACACTAGCCACTTTCTCTGATCCGCGTGACGACGCGGCAGACTTAATTACTTCGACGCGGCCGCGAGCCGCCGGATCTCGGCGGCCATCGTCTTCACTCGCTGCGCGTCCGACGCGCCCTTGACGTCACGGTCGACCTGCGACGCGAGCGTCGTGAGCGACTTCGCCCGCGCGGCGCCACTCTTCTGCTCGGCGTCATCGAGCGCCTTGCCGATGGCCGCGGTCCGATCGCTCGCCAAGCCATTGTTGCGGACGAGCTGATCGAGATATGACCTCACGACCGGGAACGCCGCCGCGAAGGTGTAGTGCGGCTGGCTCTGCGGATTGTATTCGTCCATTCGAACGAGTTTTGCGGCCGCGATTTCATTCGCAGACAGCTTCTCGCTCGGCACCAACTCGAGCACGTCGAAGCCGCGCGCGAGCTCCGATGAGTAGATGTAGCCGTTCCAATAGTACGCGCCCCACGATCCGCCGATGGTGCCGCGTAGTCGGCCGCCCGAAGCACTCGCCGAATCGCCTGGAGCCGGCGGCGGATCGACCGGCCCGCGATCGAAGAATGCGACCTCGAACGGATGATCCGCATCGGTGAAGTCGCTCACGTCGACGCCACCCTGATACCAGCCCTGCACGAAGAGATCGCGCCCCGGCACCGGAATGAGCCCGCCGTTATGCGATACACAATTCTCCTGCGCCGTTTGCGCCGAAGGGATCTTGAAGTACGAATGCTGCGTCAGCTTGCCATTCTTGACGGTGAGGATCGTGTTGCCACCCATCTCCAACATGCTTGTCGCTTGACACATGGGCTGGGTACCGCCCCCCCACTCGTCGGTGAACACGACCTTCGAGCCGTCGTTACTGAACACGGCTGTGTGCCAGAGCGAGAAATTGGTGTCCGCTCTGGCATCGAGACGCACGGGCTTTTCCGGATTCGTGATGTCGACGAGCAGTCCGTAGCTCGCGCACGCGCCAGCGAGAAGATGCATCGACGGATAGGCGGTCACGTCGTGACAGTTGCGTGGACCGGTCGGCGTCGTCGGATCGCCCGCTTGGCGAGCGCCGGTTGCATTGCCGCCATCACGGGCCGCGGCACGTGCCGCGCGCTCCGCCTGCGCCTCGCGGCGCATGGCACTCGTGGGCGCCGCACTCAAGCCCGTGAAGATGCGGGCGCCGGTTACGACGTCTGCCTGCTCCGGATGCGAGAGCGACACTTTGATGACGTCGAGGCGATAGAGCGAATTGTTCACGTCGGCGGGATCGGTGCCGTTGTTGCACCCGGCGAGCTCCGTCGCCGGTCGCGCGTTCTGACTGCCCGATATGTAGATGTAGACGATGTCCTTGTTCTTCGGATCGGGGATGACGGTGTGGGTGTGGGAGCCTTTGCAGGTCTGCACATTCTTGATCAGCCTCGGCGCCGCGGGATTCGAGACGTCGTAGATGCGCACGCCCGTCATGTGATCCGCGGGATTCTGCACGCCACCCTTCGCGCAGTCGTTGCGATTGCCGCCGCCTTCGGCGGAGATGAAGAGGAGGTTGCCGATGATCGACGGATCACCTTGCGACGTTATGCAAGGCACGACCGCCATCATCTGCGGCTTCGCTGGATCCTTCACGTCCCAGATCGTGAACCCCGCGAAGTTGCCCTGGTACACGAAGTGGTCGCGGAAGGCGAGATCGGAGTTGATGAAGGTGAGCCCGCGCGCCGAATCGAACTCGGCGGGTTTGCGCGAGAAGGAGACGAGGCGCATGCCCTGCGCCGCTTCGCCCGCGTCGTACATCCCGGTCTTGAGGCCGTTGCGCGGATCGTTGCCGGTCGGATATGTCTGCCCATAGAGCGTGGGCGCGACACCGATCGCCAACGCCATCGCGAGCGTGACTGCGTGGAAGCTGCGAGCACTGTGCATCGACTGAAGCTCCGGTAATGGTTAAAGGATGTTCAACATCTGGTGCATCGTCCCGATCTCGGCCGTCTGCACCGTCTGGAAGTCGTTGGCGAATACCGATACATCGATGTCCTGCCCCGCGCCGGGCGCGGCGAAGAGGTCGCTCACCATCTTCAGCGCACCTTCGTGGTGCTGAATCATGAAGATGAGGAACAGGCGGTCGAACTCGGGGCCTTTTGCCGCGTCGAGCCGTGTGAGCTGCTCCTCGGTGAGCATCCCCGGCATGCTCATGCGACGCCACGCTGATGTATCGGGAGCGAACTGCCCGTTGGCGCGCAGCCATTCCTGCATGAGCCGGATCTCGGCCTGCTGCGATTGGTCGATCTTGGTGGCGAATTTCTGAAGGCGGGGACCGGCTTCGTGCGACGCGGCCAGGCGAGACATGTAAATGGCCTGCGCATGGTGGGCGATCATGCCTTGCATGAAGCGCACGTCCGCCTCGGTGAAGAGGGCGCCCTTGGGGAGCGTGACCGGGGGGAGGCCCATATCCATGCCCGTCATGTGGCGATGATCCATCCCTGCTGGGTTCTGCGCGAGGGCTTTTGACGTGACGGCGAGGAGCGCGCTGAGTGCGACGAGCGCGCTGGCACGTCCCGGGTGACGGAGGGGATTCATGATGTGACGGACTGCGGTGGAGAGTGACCGAGCCCCTATGCTACGCGCCGAACGCGCGATTCGTTAGAAATCGCTGCCTCGAGCAGTCTCATCGGTGGTCACGGCGTCAAGCCGTGGCTCGCGCTCGCCGCAACTGCACGTTGACGACAAAATATGAGCCGAGGACGAGGAGTGCAGCGATCGCTTGCGCCGCTAACGTTTCGGCCGTCGGAAATATGGCGAGCCATAAACCGAGCCATGCCGGAAGCACGCGCTCGAGAGCGGGAAGCGGCGTTGTCGGCAACCAATGCGCCAACTGCATCTCTTGCGCTTGCTCACCGACCATGACCAGGAGCACGACAGCGAGCAGCGCACCGGTGACGATGAGCATCTTCTTATATGGCAGCCGTCGATTCGCGAGGAAAGTCAGCACGGCGACGACAATCGAAAGAGCGACGCCGACGCCAACCCCGTAGAGAACGGGGGCACCACCGAGCTTCAGCCGATAGTTCTGCAGGAACAGCACAACCTCGAAACCCTCCCGATAGAACGAGGTGAAGCCGAGCATAACGAGCCCGATCAAGAGACGGCGGTTCGATCGGCTATCCGCGGCATCCTCTGCATCTTTGAGCAGACGACGCTTGCGCTGGGTGTGGAGGGAGATCCATCCCGACCAATAGATCTTGTGAAAGAACCAATTCATCACCACGAGGAGAACCACGATCGCCAACAGGCCCGTGATCACCTGAAGGTGTAAGGCGGGGAGATTGTCGGTGAGACTATCTACGATGGCGATCGCGATGCGCCACGTGAGGAGCGTGGCGAGAAAAGCCACGCCGACGCCCGCGGCAATCGGCCGTCGATACGACTCGCTTGCGCCGACCATGCTTGCCGTAATCGCCGCCAGCACGAGAATACACTCGAGCCCCTCACGAAAGACGAGCACGCCGATATCGACGACTGCGCTTGCGAGCGGTGTGTTCGGCGCTGTCGGATCGGGGACGCCACCGGCGGCGATCGCCTGCCAGAGTAGAATCCCGAAGACGGTGACGACACCGACGGCGAGTAACGCGCGCAACATGACGCGCTGCCGTCCTGTGGAGCTAAGCGTCGCGTCAGGTGGCAGCACTTCGGCAGGTCGCGAGAGCTCGGCGGGTTTGACGGAGCAAATCGACTCAGGAGGAAAGGAGCACTCCCGCAATATCACTTTGTTGTAAAGGATGTCGATTCACGCGCTCAAACGCACTTCGGCAGTTCTACCGAATCCGCCGTGTGGGAGCGCCGCGGAAGAGGAGGGAGCGCGGTGTAGTGCCCGCGCTCCCTTTGCCTCACACTAGCGGTTCTCGCCCTTGTCCAAGAGGGCAACCGGAACTGGGATCTGTCCCTTCGACTCGACCACGAATACCACGCGTCGGTTGGACTCCGCGCCGGCTCGGTCGTGCGAGGCGCCGGGGACCACGAGCCGTGTCTTGCCATAGCCGATCGTCTTCACCAGCTGATCTGGGATCCCCTGTGCGACGAGATAGCTCTTCACCGCCTCGGCGCGCCGGCGCGAGAGCTCCAGATTGTATTGCGGTCCGCCCGCGGGATCGGCGAATCCCTCGACGGTGATCAGCGAACCCTGGTAGTAGTGCTGTGCTACCTGAGCAAAGCGACTGAGTGCTGCGTGATCGCGATCACGCACCGCCGCCTGATCGAACTCGAAGTTCACCGGAAAGGCGAACTGCATGCCCGAATCCACCGCGGCGATCTTTGCGCCGAACTCGGTCCGCAAATTCTGCAGATCGGTCTTGAGCGCTTGGAGCTCGGTGCGGAGAGCCTGCTGGTCGTTCCGCAGCGACGCGACGTCCTGCTGCGTGGCGCTGTCGGCAGCCACTCGCTCGGTATGCTCCGCGCTAAGGGCCGTCCGCTGCTCCGTCATCGCCTTCTGCAAGGCGCCGCGTGTCGCACAGCCGGCGAGGAGCAGCGACGCCGCGCCAGCGATTACTAAAGTTCTAAACCCTTCACGAGCGAACATCCGAGCCTCCTGTGAGTCGTCACCTGCGAGGCGACGCAAGAATCCTGCTCTTGTGCCCGCTCGTGACGCACGTCACACGCGACATTCGTTTCCGTGTCGCGCCGTGTGCGAGATGTTCGGTTGACGCATCGACGGACTCATCGTTAGGCGGCCGCACCCCGATCACCTTTGCACTGTGACGTGAAGCGCTATCAGGGGTGAGATCGCGCGCGACGCAGGTAATCGACAAAGCCGCGCAACGCGGGCGACGCCTGGCGCCGCTGCGGATAGTACAGGTAGTACCCGGGGAAGGGGGGCGAGAACTCCTTCAGCGCGGGCACAAGTTCGCCGCTCTCGATCGCGCCGCGAATCCGGTCTTCGCGAACCATCGTCACACCCACGCCGGCGAGTGCGAGGCGGATGTTGATTGCCGGGTCGGTGCTGAGCACGCGCGCTTCCACGGCGACCGAGAAGTTGCGGCCGTTCTCGGTGAACTCCCATCGATAGAGCGGTGCGTCCGGCGTGGGGTGCCACGCGACGCACTCGTGCTCGGCGAGGTCGCGCGGGTGCGCGGGCTTCGGATGAAGAGCGAAGTACGCCGGCGACGCGACGACGACGAGCCGGATGTCCCCCCCCCGAGACGGGTACGGCGATCATGTCGCGGTCGATCACCTCGCCGAGGCGCACGCCCGCGTCGAATCCCTCGGCCACGATGTCCAAAGGTGCCTCGCTCACCGCGAGGTCGAGCCGCATTTGCGCGTGCGCGGTAAGGAAACCGGCCAATAGCGGGCCTGTGAGATAGCTCTCCGCCCCCGTCGTCAGGTGGAGACGCAGCGTGCCCCTTGGCTCGTCGCCCAATTCACCAGCTGCGGCAACGGCGATGCGCACTTCCTCGAGTGCAGGACGGACCGGCGGCATAGAGCCGCTCGCCGGCCTCCGTGAGCCGGACGCTCCGCGTGGTCCGCTGTACGATCGCCACGCCCAGCCGCCCCTCGAGGCGGCGGATATGGGCGGGACGATTCCGAGGAATCAGGAGCTCGAGGTCATTAGAAGCGGAGGCATTCAGTACAAGCACGCGGAGATACAGGAAGCGTCGGTGCGATTCATCGGCACGACGGCCATTCTGCTGAACAGGATTCGTCTCGATGCCGTCGTCGGCGGCAACGAGGTTAGCAATCCTTTTGTGGTGACAGAGGTGTATGTGCAGCAAAACGGCACCTGGAAATTGGGCTCGCTCTCGTTCACCAGACTCTTGCAGTAGAAGCAGCTAATCTTCGTTGCGTCTATTTCCCGAGCGAGATCGTGCCCTCGTCCCGCCCGCGCGTCATCTGCCACATGGCCACGTCGATCGACGGACGCATCGTCGTCAGCGGCTGGCCCCGCTCGGTCGCCGCCGCCGTGCGACGTGAATACGAGGCGTTGCACGCGAGCTTCGGTGCCGAGGGCTGGATGTGCGGCCGCATAACGATGGAGCCATTCGCGAAGCGCCTGCGTTCCGACGCGGAGCTTGCGAGGCGGTACGAAGGAACCGCGCTACGTCCTGACTATCGTGCGGAGCGTGACGTCGAGTCGTTCGCGTTCGCGATCGACCCGCGCGGGCGGCTGGCCTGGGAGTCGAATGACATCAGTGGCGACCACGTCGTGGCGATTCTCTCGGGCGGTGTGTCGGACGAATACCTCGCCTCCTTGCGGGAGAAGAGAGTTTCGTATCTCCTCGCCGGTACCAAGGACGTTGATCTGGCGCTCGCGCTCGAGAAGATCGGGACGGTGTTCGGCGTGCGCACGCTATTGCTCGAGGGAGGCGGCCGAATCAACGGCACGATGCTGAGCGCCGGACTCGTCGACGAAGTCAGTCTGCTTGTCGCGCCTGTCACCAGCGGTGAAGTCGGCAAGCCGTCGCTGTTCGACGTGGATGTCGAGGCGCGAGGAGCTACACCGAGAAACC
>DATEHJ010000096.1:0-4563 GCA_035279645.1 Gemmatimonadaceae bacterium | reverse complement strand
GACCGGCGTGCGCTTCCTCTCGGGTAGCGCGACAAGTCTTCCATTCGATGAGCGCACGTTCGACTTCGTGCTCGCCTGTGATGGTCTTTACAGCTGGGAGCTCGACGCGGCCGACCGCCATAAAGCCCTCGGTGAGATCCGTCGCGTGGTTCGGGTGGGCGGACACTCGCTGTTCACTGAGCACACACGGCCCGAGCATTTCGATCACTTCATTGGTGGAATCGTCGATGGCGGATTTCGCGTCGTCTCGATCTCGTACCTCTACGATCGCCTGTGGTATCAGATCGAGTCCTGGTTCGGACCCATCCGTGATCTGCGCGTCACGAGGAAGCTGCTGCGCAACGTGCGCGTCGCGCGGAGTCTGCAGGCGATCGGAGGCGTCGTCGGCCGCCGCGCGTCTCGTCACGTGTGCGTCCTCGCAATGCGCAGTTGCTAATAGCAATCAGGACCGCCACGGCGCGCGTAGACGGCCATCATCGCGTGAGCGCGGAACGCGTGATGTGCCAGAAGGCGGCGATCCCATCCTTCCAGTTGATCTTCTTCCCTTCCGCGTACGTGCGGCCGCTGTAGCTGATTTGCACTTCGAAAATGCGGGCCTCCGCCTGCGCGAGCCGCGCGGTGATCTCCGGCTCGAAGCCAAACCGATCACTCGTCAGGCGCGGGAGAATCGCCTGCCGCGCGAGATCGCCGCGCATCGCCTTGTAGCACGTCTCCATGTCGGTCAGGTTCAGGTTCGTGAGCATGTTCGAATACATCGTCAGGAGCGTGTTCCCGACGGAGTGCCAGAAGTAAAGCACACGATGCGGTCCGCCGAGGAAGCGGGACCCGAAGCTGGCATCGGCACGGCCGTCAACGATCGGCTCGAGCAGCTGGGGCCAATCCGCTGGGTCGTACTCCAGATCCGCGTCTTGCACGATGACGATGTCGCCGGTGCTCATCGACAGCGCTTGCCGAATCGCCGCGCCTTTGCCGCGGTTGACAGGCTGGAGATGCAGCCGATCGATAGAGCCCTCGGCAAGCAATTCTTTCAGCAACTCGCGCGTGCCGTCGATCGAGCAGTCGTCGACGACAATGATCTCCTTTCGGACCGACGTCGCGCGTACTTCGTCGAGAATGAACGCGATCGTGTTCCGCTCGTTATAGACCGGGATCAATACCGAGAGCGTGAGCGTCTTCCGGTCGAGCGGCGTACGGTGCCGGCGGCGCGGAGCTGCGGTGCGAGCGTCTGTTCGGCGAGGATCGATCCATGAGTTCTCGAGGATCTCGACCTGACCGTTGCTGCGCCTCTCGCGTCTTGTGAACACGGATGAGGGAGCCATTTGATGGGATAGTCGAGTCGGAGCCTTCGCTTCGGATCACCACCACTCACCATCACGGCCGTACAAGGAGCCGCGATGGTGAGCGCGGTTGCCTGACACGTTCGATTCCGGCTACGATCCGCTGCAGACGATCGCCTGCCCCTGGAAGGTGAAGCCGTCCGCCGCACCCAGGTCCTTGTTGCAACCCAGAGTGGCCGACTCGAACGTACCGAACCTTCGGATCTCAGGCGCTACCCATTTCTTCTTCGCTTTCGCCATCGACACCTCCCGTTGGAAGTGGATCTGACCGTAACACGTACGGTCGCTACGGGTGGCGGCAACCCAATGTCAGCAAGAGTGAAACCAACGCCGCTGATTGCTACTTCGCGTGTAGACCTGGTGTTCGCGCGGTGCGGTTGACGTCCCTCGGTAGAAATGCCGCGCTGCCGCAACACTCACTGTGGGAGGCGAACGGCGAATCGAAATTTCCGAACATTTCCAACGGCAATAGAGTGCGGAGCAGGTCGGCGGCCGCTGGGATCAGCTCATCGTGCGTCGTCGTGAGCACACTCCCGCGGAGAGAGCAACAATGGACGGCGCCATGTTGTGCGGCTCTCCGCTAAGTCCGCGCAAATTCGGGCCGGAATGAATCCGTCGATTCGCGATTCATTGCACCTTCTCGTCGCCTGTCTCTCACTCCATTCATCTCCCTTGCCATGCCAGAGAGTAGCGACGTCGAGCTCGACAAGATCCGCGAGACGATTGACCAGGAGCTCGAGCGCGAAGGCGGCGGCGCGCTTTTGCGCCTCGTCGCACTGACCACGGCGGTGTTCGCGGCGATTGCCGCGATCGCGTCGCTGCTCGCTGGCTCGACGGTGAATGAGGCGCTCGTGTTGAAGTCTGAGTCTGCGCAACTTCAAGCGCAGGCATCGGACCAGTGGGCGTACTACCAGGCGAAAGGCATCAAAGCCGCGATCGCGTCGAGCATGATAGGCGTCGCCGCATCATCGCGGCGTTCCGCGGAGGACTCTGCTCGCGCGCTCGGCGCGCGCTACGCGCGCGAGCAGGAAGACATCGCGCGCCAAGCACGCGAGCTGGAACGCGAGCGTGATGCGCGCAGCCACGACGCGGACACCCTTTTGGCGAAACACCACTTCTTCGCGTACTCGGTGGCGGTACTTCAAGTCGCCATCGCCCTAGGCGCCGTCGCCGCACTCACACGTCGCCGGCTCGTCTGGCTATTCTCCGCGTCGCTCGGAGTCGTCGGTGTGGTGTTCCTCGGCGCCGCCTTACGGGCATGAATTCCTAGACGTCAAACGGCGCGAAGGCCAGTCGTTCTTCTCACTGGCTCGACGTCCGCGAAACGCACGAGGCGTTTGCGCTCTTCGTCCCAGAGAGCCAACCGCAGGGCGGCGGCCCCAGAACGCAGTGTCACCTGCGGCGCGCCTTGGAGGATCGGGTTGGCGTCATGGCAACGTTGCAGGCGGTAGTTGGGAATGCGCGGAGCGAGGTGGTGGATGTGATGCAGACCGATGCTGCCCGTGATCCACTGCAGGATCTTCGGCAGCTTGAGATGCGAGCTCCCGCGGAGTGCCGCCGTCGCATAGTCCCACGCCTCATGCGATTCCCAATAAGCGTTCTCGAACTGATGCTGCACATAGAAGATCCAGATCCCCGCCATGGCCGCGAGATAGTACGCGGGCAGGTATACGAGCAGGATCGCGGACCACCCGCACGTCAGCACCACCGCCGTCGCGAGCACGGCGATCGCTACGTTCGTGCTCCAGACGCTGGCCACCTCACGGGCGCTGGTAACCGTGCCACGCGGTAGAAAGCGCTGGCTGAGGAGGAGGTGCAACGGACCCAGAAGGAGGAGGCTTGCAGGATGCCTGATCACTCGGTACGCGAAGCGCTGACGCGGCGTCCGCGCGACGTACTCCCGGACCGTGAGCGTGGGGACGTCGCCATGGCCCCGCCGGTCGAGATCGCCCGCGGACGCGTGATGCAGCGCGTGATCGCGGCGCCACTGCGCGAACGGTGTGAGCGACAGCACACCGGTAATGGCACCCACGACCTCGTTCGCGCGGCGCGATGGAAAGAACGAGCCGTGCGCGCAGTCGTGCATCAGGATGAACGTCCGCACGAGCAGTCCGGCGGCGGGAATCGCAAGGACGAGCGCGATCGGCCGCGACCACGCGGCCACGCGGTACGCTCCCGCAAAGACACCGGCGAGAAGGGCGAGCGTCGTGACGAGCTGGAAGACGGAATGGCTAACGCGCGGGCCGACGTAGGCGGCGACCGCCGCACGCCAGCCGTCGCCTTGCGTCTGCGAGCGGGAAGCCTTCGTCACGCTGCCTCCACGGTGGGCAAGAATCACCAGCAGAAGATTAGCTGGGGAACCTGTCGAGGGGATGACACTCGTGGGCGCGATCCGAGTCGGACCATGGGAGAAACTGCGGCGGCTCGCGTGGTCTCTGCTATGAAGTCTGCACTCAGGTGCGAATGGTGTCCGCGTCGTGGTAGCCGGCTGACGCCTCAGAAGCGCGCAGGGAGAAGACCTCTAGCGCCGCGGTCGGCGCCGCCTTGCGCTTGCCGCGGCGGCGGAGCGCTCCCCCCCGGCAAGCTCGTCGTCATCCGCTAAGACAGCCTAACGACAGTCGGATGCGATCGTCCTCGACATCCGAATGCCCTACGGTTCGGGCATCGACGTGCTCGAGAACCCAAGGCGCCCTCGAGCTCAAGTCTTTGTGGGTTCCTAACGCGCGGTGCCGACCGGCGGCGCGTCCTTTACGAGGGACGATGCGAGTGGCGCCTGCGGCGGTCGCCGAGCGCCAGCCCGCAACCCTCCTCACCTCCTATGCGCGTATTCGCACGCCGCATCCCGACCGATTGGCCCCTCACGCTGCCGGCACTGTTGCTCTGCGCGATCGGCGTGGCGATGGTGTACTCAGCCGGTCGGACCGATGTGCCAACGGCCGCCACCCATGCGTGGCGCGCACAGCTCGTCTGGATCGGGCTCGCGCTCAGTGCGGCGTGGATCGTCAGCCGAATCTCCATGCGACTGATCGAGTGGATCGCGGTGCCACTGTATGCGCTCGCCGTCTTTCTCCTGATACTGGTCCTCGTCCCCGGGTTCGGAACGGGCGCCGGGCCGGCGGCGAGTGTCAAAGGCTGGCTCACGATCGCTGGGCACCGGATCGGTCAGCCGGCCGAATTCGCGAAGCTCGCACTCGTCCTCATGCTCGCGAAAGTGCTCGCGACTGGG
>DATEHJ010000095.1:0-2799 GCA_035279645.1 Gemmatimonadaceae bacterium | reverse complement strand
CGCCGTGAGGGCCCCTATCAACCAGCCCTTCTGTGTTGTGCCAAGGGCAGGACTCGAGATGAAACCTGATGTCTCGCCGATGTTCGAGTACAGGCCCACGACATCCACGAATGGTGCAGACAAGCGCCAGTAGACGCCGGGCTGACTCACCATCTGGCGATAGATAGTTCCGGCCGCCGGCGGAACGCCGGACGGATCATGACAGAAGTTTTCTTGAAATGCACCAAGCGTGACCTTCTGCCCTGTTGGCGAGCCGTCATACTTGAACAGCTCCCCATCGTGGTTTCCCGGAATCGCAATGATTTTACCTGGATACCGTTTGTACGGAGCGTAAAACTGCGCGAGGTATCCGGTGTCTGTATTGTCGAAGTAAATGACGTCACCCAAGTGCAGCAGGAATGACGGGCACGTTTGCGGCTTCGTCGTGTCATATTCCGCCGTCATCGCGTCCGACACCAACTCTTGCGTGTTCGTGGCCGGGTTCCCCGAATCGCCGAACGCGTGGAAGATGATCTTGCCACTGTTCTGCACCGCGTCCCTGCCGGCATTGCCAATAATCTCGCCCAAATCCATTTCGGGCGGGCTTCGCATTGGCTTCGGAATTGGCTCCAGTTTCTCCTGTGTGAACGCCGCGATGGCTGCAGCATCCGCGGGGCGCGCGGGCGACGTGTTAGCCGGGGTCAAATCGTAAAATGGATGCGCGAACCGGTAAACTGTCGTCGATTTGCGCCCGGGCTTGGGTGAGTTCTTATTCGACCCGGACCTCGCCTTAGCTGGGCGCTTTGTTTTCTTCGCAGCCATGGTTGGGTGACAGGAATAGAGGTCACTACGGCAGCGTTTGCACCATTCTCGCTAAGCAGATTCTAATGCGCAATGGCAGTTCACGTCTTTGCGAAGACTTTGCGCGCATATGATTAAAGCCTTTTCATGTTTCCTGAAGATTAGAGCGCTTTAATCCTTTGCGAGTCGGAGAAACGCCGTAGGCGCCGATTGTTACAGGTCGCTCTCCATCGTTCGCTGTCGCTTCTCGGCGATTATCCAAAAGCGCTACCCTGAGGAGGGTCTTCGTTTGGCACGTCGCAAGACTCCTTGTGCGTCCCTCTCGAGTGTGCGCTGATTCACATCGCCGAGTCGGACGTTGAACGCCGGACGGGGCGAGCGGGTGCCCGACTAGCAAAGCTTGACAAGAGGCTCGAGCTCGGACCAGTATTGACAGTGTGACGTTCCGCTGTCAAATTAGATATCTATGACGTCTGATTCAGAGGACCTCGACCTCGCCGAGCTGGCCAGCGCTGCCGGCGTCACGCCGCGCACGGTGAGGTACTACGTGCAACAGGGGCTGCTCCCATCCCCTGGCACCCGAGGTCCCGGCACCAAGTACGACCGAGCGCTTATCGAAAAGCTCCAGCTCATCAGACTCCTCCAGCGAGAACACTGGCCGCTCTCCAAGATTCGCGACCATTTCGAATCGCTCGACGAAGAAGGGGTGCGCCGCGCGCTCGGGAAGCCGCCCGAGCTGCCGCTGCAGAACATCTCGGAGCCCGCTCTCGAATACGTGCGCGGAGTGCTCGGTCGCGAACAACGCCGAGGTAGTCCATCGGTGAAGGCTGCGGCGAGTGCGAGAACACTAAAGTCGGCCGCTGCTCCGCCCCCCGACGCGAGCGCACCGACTGCTGAGTGGCAGGTCACGAAGTCGACGTGGGAGCGCATCAGGCTCTCACGCGACGTGGAGCTGAGCATTCGCCGTCCCCTCACGCGCGAACAGAACAAACGAGTCGACCGCCTGCTCGAGGCAGCGCGGAGCATTCTTTCGGAGGAAGACTGACATGACGCTCGCCATTCAGACCGATCGCACACTCATTCGCGCCGCCGCGTCGAGCACCCGCTACGTGCTCGCGCGCATCACCGCGCCGCGCGCGCCCGAGCGCGAGACGCGCCTTCCGGTGAATGTCGGCATCGTGCTCGATCGCTCCGGCTCGATGGAGCACGAGCGAAAGTTCGAGCTGGCTCGTGAGGCAGTGCAGCTGTCGCTGCGCATGCTGCGATCCGAGGACCGCTTTGCGCTGGTCGTCTACGACGGCGAGGTGGACGTGTTGATGGAGTCGACACGGGCCACGCCGGAAATGCAGCGTCGCGCGCTCGACGCGCTCCGCGACATCGCACCGCGGGACAGCACGAACCTCGGCGGCGGCTGGCTGACCGGCTGCGAGCAGATCGCCGAATTTCTCTCTGACGATCGGGTGAGCCGTTGCCTCCTGTTGACCGATGGACTGGCGAATCAGGGCATCACCGATCGCGACGAGCTGGCACGCCACGCGGGCGAGCTCCGGCAACGCGGAGTGTCTACGTCCACGTTCGGCGTCGGCGTCCAATTCGACGAACGCCTGTTGCGCGACATGGCGCACGAGGGTGGCGGGAACTTCTACTTCATCGAAGGCGCGTCCGAGATCCCGGCCATGATCACCGGCGAATTGGGCGAAACCCTCGAGGTGACGCTCAGGAACGCGTCGCTCGTCGTCACCCTGCCGCCGGGTGCCACCGCCGAGACACTCAACCGATTCCGCCAGACGAGAGTCAGCGAGCCTAACGAGCTACAGATCGAGCTGGGCGATCTCGTGTCCGGACAGGAGCTGGAGGTCGTCGTGAAGGTGGCATTTCCGTCCGGAGAGCCCGGAGAGCAAGTCTCGGCGGTATTCGAGCTCGCGTCAGCGGGGGATGTGATTCCTGGAACCGAGCGCCGACAAGCGTGGACCTACGCGACGCATCACGACAACGATGTGCAGCCGCGAAACAGAGAAG
>DATEHJ010000094.1:0-8431 GCA_035279645.1 Gemmatimonadaceae bacterium | reverse complement strand
AGCGGCGCGATGTAAGCGCCAAGAAATGCGCCGAGCTCTTGCTCCGACCCGGACTGCTGGTGAACGGCCTGGGAGTGGATGTCAGCGGCGGCCTTGAGGCCGACGTCGTACTGCCAGCGGCCCGGTGTCTCGAAGCGCGCGAACGTCTCGAGGTGCACTAATTCCGCGGACGTCTTCCCCCACTTCTCGCCGCGGACCATCCTGATGCTGAACTCAGTCCCCAAGCCCGCGCCCACGCCTACGAGGTTATCGGAACTGGTCCGGCGAGCGTAGCTCAGCCCACCGGCAAGTATGCTGGCATCGAGCGTGAGCTGGTTCCGAGGAGCGGGCTCCTGCGCCGCGAGCTGGCGCCAGGAGTCGAAGGATACAAGGAAACAACCAAGGCAAATGACACTGAGTGCGCGCATCCAATGATCTTAACGCAATGATCGCGGCCTAACGCTCATCACTACTGGTTCTTCGGGGAATTGCGGGATTCGACTTCCTCGTAGCTGTGATCGCGGGCAGGGGACCCTCCGGGGCACTATAGACAATCCTGCCATTGGCTCCGTGCGCCGTTAGGCATCCGCGACCGAATGGCAGGATTGCCGATAGCTGCCCCTCCGGATCCCCCGCCCGCGATCACCCCCACTTCGCGGCGGCGCCGAGCTCGAGCCGCTCCGATCAGCGACTGCCCGTATCACGGTCGATCCGGGCACGCCGGCCGGCGCTGACGCGTTAGGCGCTCGCGAGACAAACTGGCGCGCGCCAAGTAATGATCCCTCCGGACGGCTCGAGGTTCGTCAGGCAGATCTTGGGCATCCTCCGACCACGCACACGGTCGCATTGCGAGCTTGGCGAGCACGTCCCCTTGATTCCGCTGTCCGGTGCGGGCGCGACGAACGGTCGAGGATCGCGGGCGGGGGTCGGAGGGGCAGTTATCGGCAATCCTGCCATTCTCGCTCGGAGGCGTCCGCAGCACGGAGCCAATGGCAGGATTGTCTATAATGCCCCGAAGCGCCCCCGCCTGCGATCCTAAGTACGAGCTCTTTACCGCTGTTGCTTTGCATTGTGCCCCGCGAACGGACGGCAAAGATCCTAAGTCCGTACATTTGCGCGCGCGATCCGCTCCGGCCATCATCAATGATCCCGCGAACCCGCGACATCCGGCATGATCGCCTGTCTTGTTCTCTGTCACGCTCTCGCCGACTCGGCGAAGCCATCGGCTACGTACGTCGGACGTGACAATCAGATCCACGTCCACATCCCGCGCGTCGAAACCGAGACTTCGGTGCGGATCGACGGCTCGCTGGACGAGCCCGTGTGGCGCGCGGCCGCGGTGTTGACCGGCTTCTCACAGTTCTCACCGCGGGATGGCGTGCCCGCGGCTGACTCGACGCAGGTGCTGCTCTGGCATTCGGCGACCGCCCTCTACGTCGGCATTCGCGCGTTCGAATCGCACGGCGCGGTACACGCCACACTGGCCGATCGCGATAAAATTTCCGCTGACGACAACGTGCAGTTGCTGATCGGAACCTTTCACGACCAGCGCCAGGCGTACGTCTTCGCGGTGAATCCGCTCGGGGTGCAGATGGACGGCATGCTCGTCGAGAACGGACTCGGCGCGCGCGGAAGCTGGACGCCGACCCTCGCCGGCCGCGCGTCGGCGGATCTCAGTCAGGACTTCGTATTCGAGTCGAAAGGGAGGCTCACCGAATATGGCTACGAGGTCGAGGTTCGCATTCCGTTCAAGAGTCTCAAGTATCAGTCGGCGGCGGTGCAGACATGGGACCTGAACGTCGTCCGGGAAGTGCAACACTCGGGGTACGAGGACAGCTGGGCGCCAGCGGTACGGGCCAATGCCTCGTTCCTCGGGCAATCGGGCACGATCGACGGACTGACTGGTCTCGACCGCGGCGTGGTCCTCGACGTCAATCCCGTCGTGACGCAGCACGTGAATGGTGCGCCGGCGCCGAGTGGTTGGGGATATCGCAGCGAAGTACCGCAGCTCGGCGGAACGGTGCGCTGGGGTCTCACGAATACCCTAACGATGACGGGGACCGCGCATCCCGATTTCGCGGAAGTGGAATCGGATGCCGGACAGTTCGTGATCGATCCGCGCAGGGCGCTTTTCTTCCCTGAAAAGCGCCCTTTTTTCATCGAGGGGCTCGAGGCGTTCAGCGTTCCGCACACGTTGATCTACACGCGTGACATCCTCGAGCCGGACGCGGCGCTCAAGCTCTCTGGCAAGATGAACGGCACGACGATCGGCTTTCTCTCCGCCGCGGACAACCGAGGCCTCTCGCCCGATGGACGCGAGCGCGCCATCTATGATGTTTTGCGCGCACAGCACGACTTTGGCAATCAGTCGCGAATCGGCGTCGCGTACACGGACCGGATGCTCGGCGGCGACTACAACCGCGTCGCCGACGTCGACGGACGGCTCGCGTTCGGTGACGCATACAATGCGATCTTCCAGTACGCGCAAAGTTTCGACAAGACGCAGAACGTCATGCGCGACGCGCCACTCTGGACGGGCGCGCTCGCGCGGAATGGAAGGGAATACGGCTTCCGCTTTCTACTCGATGGCATCAGCGAGGATTTCCGCGCGGGCAGCGGATTCATTTCCCGCGCCGGAATCGTGCACGGCATCGCCGAGCAGCGCTTTACCTGGTTCGCGAAGCGCGGGTCGGCGCTCGAGGCGATTACAGGACTCGTGAATTACGACGACACTTGGGAGTACTCGCATTTCATGCGGGGCGGCGACGCGCAGGACAAGAAGTTCCACTCGAGCGCAACCGCCGCCTTTCGCGGTGGTTGGAGCGTCGGGCTGGGCGTGTACTGGGAGACGTTCGGCTGGGATTCGACGCTCTACGCCGATTATCGAATCCTGTCGCCGGCGGGCGACACGCTCCCGTTCACCGGTGTCGATCGAATCTTCAACCGTGATTACGTGTTCACGTTAGCGACGCCGCAGTGGAAGGTGTTCAACGCCACGCTGCTCTACGTCGGTGGGCAAGACGAGAATTTCTATGAGTGGTCGCAGGCGAACATCGATCTCGCGACGCTCACGCTGAGCATGCGGCCTAACGATCGCGTTCGCCTCGATGGGTCGTACTCGTACCAGGATTTCTGGCGGCGCACCGATGGTTCGCTCGTCGCGCGCAATGCGATCCCGCGTCTCAAAATTGAGTATCAGCTCACGCGGTCGATCTTCCTGCGCGTCGTTGGGGAGTACGATTTCAACGAGACCAACGATCTGCGCGACGAAACGCGGACCGAGCTTCCGCTGCTCGTGGACGGCGAGCCGGCGCTCGCGACGCGGTCGCGGAAGCTCCGCGGCGACTATCTGTTCTCGTACACGCCGCGGCCAGGCACCGTTCTCTATCTCGGCTACGGCAACGCGGGCACGGGCGTCCCCGACGCGACGCGGCGGTTCACCTTCCAGCCGCTCCAGCGGACGTCGGACTATTTCTTCTTGAAGTACAGCTACCTGTTCCGGATGTAGGTAGCGCCCTCAATCACTGGCACAGTGAGCGTCGCTCGGTAAGTACAAGGAGAACGTCGACCCATGTCCCGGCGTGCTCTCAACCGAGACGCGTCCGCCATGGGCTTCGGCGATTCCTTTCGCGATTGCGAGCCCCAGCCCCGAGCCCAGGTGGGCCGTTCGCCTCGCCTGCCAAAAGCGGTTGAACACGTGAGGCCTCTCCTCCGATGCGATCCCGGTGCCCGTATCGGCGATCGCGAAGCGAATCTCGGTTGGCGCCTCACGTGAGGCAGAGAGCCGAATGCGCCCACCAGCCGGCGTAAACTTCACGGCATTGTTCAGGAAATTCGAAAGAGCTTGCACCATCCGGTCACGATCGGCATTCACCGTCGGCAAGTTCGGCTGAATATCGCACTCCAGAGCGATCGACTTCTCGTCGGCAAGTGGCCGGAACGCTTCGCATGCCTCGGCCGCCAGCGATCCCGGGTCTTCGTCACGACAGCTGATCGCGAAGCGGCCACCCTCGATCCTGGCGACATCAACCAGGTCCTGGATGAGGCGGTTCATGCGTTGCGCCGAGCGCTTGATGATCTCCACCTGCTTCCGGCGCTGCTCCGCGGTGAGCGCGATGTCCGCGTCCTCCAGAAGCGATGCGCTCATCACAACGGCGGTCACGGGATTGCGCAGATCGTGTGAAACCACCGACAGGACCTCGTCGCGGGAGCGCACCGCGGCCTCCGCTTCGGCCGCGCGTCGCTCGCTTTCGTCCAGCGCGACGAGCCGCTGGAGCGCAATGGACGCGAGATCGCCGAGCGTGCGAACGCGGTTGACAATGTCGGGCTCGAACGCTTGCTCGTTAGGCCGACGCAGCAGAACCAGCGCGCCGAGCACCGCCGGTCCGCCGAACAGGGGAACGACGAACACCGAGCAGCCGTGGCAGCTCTCGTCGAGGTAGGGCGCCATGGCGGCGCCGAGTCCCTCCATCCGCATCAGGAAGACGGGTTCGCGCTGCTTGATGATCTCTTCCGTGAGCGACCCGGGATACGGAACGCGCGCCCCCTGGCTTGGTGTCGCTTCGCCAGCGACCGCAACGATCTCGACATTGCTGGTGTCGATCGCCTGTTCGACGTACGCGCCCCCCGCCTCGGAAACGGCGAGAGCACCCTGGGCGATCTGATGCATGATCTCGGGAATGCGAGTCGCGCCCGAGATCTGCTGTGTCAGCCGCCTCAGAGCACGCTCTTCTTCAGCGCGCGCCGTGAGCTCGGCATTTTGACGAGCCCCTTCTATCTCACGCTGCTGAGCCTCACGCCGTGCCGAAAGGTCGCGCGTGACCTTCGCAAACCCGACTAGCTCACCAGAGTTGTCACGCATCGCCGTTATGAGCACGCTGGCCCAGAATCGCGTGCCATCCTTTCGCACCCGCCAGCCTTCTTCCTCGTACTGGCCGGTGCGCGTCGCGATCTCCAATTCACGTTCGGGTTTGTGTGCCGCGACGTCCTCGCGAGGATAGAAGATCGAGAAGTGCTTTCCGATGATCTCCTCGCTGGTGTAACCCTTGAGCCGCCGCGCTCCCTTATTCCACGTTTGGATGTGGCCGGTCGCGTCCAGGGCGAAGATCGCGTAATCCTGTACGCTGTCGACCAATAGGCGATACACGTCCGTCGTCGAAAACTCCGCGGCCGTCACTTCTGAGCTCCCATGCTGGTCGGGACTGATCCAGGCGGGGTTTCGACAGTGTGGCAAAGGCCGAACCGCGGTACTCAGATGGCGGCGGACGCGGTACCGGGCGCATCCTCATCTCTCCCAGCTCAACTCGCTAGGGCACCGACAACACAGCCACGCAGGCTAGGGACGTGTGTTCCATATCTGCCGTACAATCTTCCACGTCCCGTCCGACGCACGAGCGAGGACGACGACGTCGTTCGATCTCGACGATTGCTTTGTCGTGCGGCCCTTCTTCTCATAGGTCCAACTCAGGGTGGCCACCGCTCGCACGAAGGCGAGCGCGTGGTTGCCGTCGATCTCCTCGATGTGCCGGTCGAACGCGAGGATTCGCGTCCGCGAGCCATCCTGAGGCCACCACCACGCGCGAATGGCGGCGCGCCCAACCACTGGTGCCGCGTTAGGCGGCACGAGCACGGCGTCGTCGGCGAATAACCCGAGCACCGCTGCCGTATCGTCGCGAAGCCATGCCCGTACGAACATCGAATCGAGGGCGACGATCTGCGACCGATCCGCGTCGCTGAGCGACTTCGGCTCCGAGGCGGCGAGTGCAACCGGTGCGTTCCGCCGGCGCACGTAAGTGAGATCGTAACTGGTCTGCCATGTGTGGCCGCTGTCGGCGGAGATCTCCGAATACTGGCGGACGCTGTCCGGCCCGAGCTTGAAGAAGGTGAGCCGCGTCGGGATGCGACCCAGCCGCCCGTTAGGCGCCGGCGTGTCCCCCTCGAATACCATGTTTCCGTCGACGAGCCGGCCGCGGTAGTCGTGCTGCCCTGCCACGTTGTCGACCCAGGTCTGTCGCCACTGCCCGTACGACCGATCGAAGATGTTGAAGCTCTGCCCCACCGAGCCACTCGGGGCGCTCCAGTGCTCGGTGACGACACAGTCGTTGTCGTCGAGCGTGACCGTGTTGCGTGCGGGCGGACCCACCGCGGGTTGACCCGTGGGCCGAACGTCCCAGTCGCCAACCCAGAAATCAAATTGACGAAAGCGCTCATCATGCCGGCAGGGAAAGACCACGGCGTCGAAGGCGGCGAGCGTGACCTTCCAGTCGGGTTGGT
This sequence comes from Gemmatimonadaceae bacterium, assembly GCA_035279645.1. Taxonomy (GTDB): domain Bacteria; phylum Gemmatimonadota; class Gemmatimonadetes; order Gemmatimonadales; family Gemmatimonadaceae; genus AG2. The sequence goes on along the minus strand of DATEHJ010000094.1, from coordinate 2,179 downwards.
TCTTGAGTGCCTCGAAATGCGCGTCCGACGCGAGCGACTGCGGCGGAATCGTTAGGCCGCTGCTCGCCGCGCGCCGCAATTCGGAGAATGCCGAATCGACGTCGTGACGCATCGCGAAGAGCTGAGCCAGGCGATACGCCGCCTGTCCTGACGGCACACCGAGTCGCTCGCCAGCGCGGAGGTTCGTCTCCGCGTCGTGAAAACTGCCTAGCTCGAGTTGCGCGACGCCAACGCGAAAGCGCGACAGCGCATGATTCGGATAGCGGGTGGCGATCGCCTCATACGCCGCCCGCGCCTCGGCCCAATCCTGGCGGGCAAACGCTCCGGCGGCACGCTGCAGATCCGCAGCCGGCGGCGGCCCGCCCGCACTCGCGGACTGTGCGTTCGTCACGGCCGACGTGCAGGTCAGGGCCACGAACAGCAGTAAGGATTTCGTCATGTGCGTTACGTGCGAGAATGAATCTCGCCAATTTCGCTCCGACCATGCGCGCCGCGCTTTCATCTGATTGCTCGACAAGAGGACTCGTCGATTCCAGCGTTTTCGAGACGCCTGGGGTCTCGATCGGGACCTTTCGCTGTCCCGTGAGCTATCCGTCGTTTCGCGACACGGGTCCGATCGAGCGGTGCCTGGTCGTGTTCCCGCGTACCGCCGTGTGGATTCGTCATGAGGGAGGGCGGGCGTTTCTTGCGGACCCTTCGGTCACGACGATCTACAACACCGGGCAGCGGTATGAGCGATTCCCGGAATCGCCTGATGGCGACCGTTGCGATTGGTTCGGCGTGTCCGACGATCTCGCCCGCGAGATTGTGCATGACTTTGACGCGCACGCGGCGAATGCCGATCACCCATTTCGCTTCGACCGGGCGGCGAGCCCCATTGCGCTGTACCTGCGTCAGCGCGCCCTTTTGCGTCGCGCCGCCGCCGGTGATCTCGATCGCCTCGAGGGCGAGGAACAAGTCATCGCGATCGTCGCGTCGGTCATTGGCGTCGCTTACCGCACCGTACCGCGCCTAACGAGCGCGACGCTCACGGCGGCGCGGCATCGGGACCTGGTCGAGGCGGCGCGCGCCGAATTGCTGCGCTCCGTTCGCTCGAATGAATCGGTGTCCGACCTTGCTGGGGCGATCGGGACGTCGGTGTATCACCTCTGCCGCGTCTTTAGCGCGTGCACGGGACGTACGCTGCACCAGCATCGCACGGAGCTTCGGCTCCGGCTTGCCGTCGAGCGACTGGAAGATTCGGCTGCGGCCGCCAACCTGTCGGCGATCGCCCACGACCTCGGCTTCTCGAGTCACTCGCACTTCGTGCGAGTCATGCGGAGATACGCGGGCGCGACGCCGAGCGCAGTGCGCACATTGTTGCGGCCCTTGTCATCCCGAGCGAAGCGAGGGATCTGCACTTAGTCCGCTTGTCGCCGCCGTTCCAGATCGTGACCGGTAGCCCTCAGATCGGGCTCGTTTCGATGTCGCTCGTTGAACGCGATCACGCGCCACTCTCAGCGAACGCGTTATGCACCCACCGAATGTACGTCGGCACGTCGCGATTCTCCCCGTGTGCATAGCCGAGCTCCACGAGCGAAAGCCACTGCGCCATGTGGCGTAATCTCGCGCGAAACTCCCGATCGATCGCTCTCGGGTAGAGGCGCAGCACCTCTTCGGCGAACTGCCAGCCCCTCCACGTGACGAGAAATACGAAGTCTCTGGCTGCGTCACCGAGATGCGAGTCCGTCCAATCGATGACGCCCTGGATGGAGCCAGTCGACGGATCGACGAGGACGTGACGCGACTCGAGGCCGCCATGGATCGGATGCCACGGCGCATCGAAGTGCTGCGTCCATGCCTCGATCTTCAACCAGTCGAGCGCGCGGTCGAGGACGGGATCGAGACCACGGAGCTTCATGACGAGGTTGACGCCATTCTCGGCCCAGGGGTGCCGGCCGTCGTCCATTTGAAACTCGTGCATCCCCGCGGCCCTCGCCAATGGAGTCGGTGTCGAGTGCAGCGCATTGAGGAACGCGGCGATCTCGCGAGCGAGCGTCGGCAGCAACTTCTCGTCGAGCTCCTCCGCGCCAACGCCGGGTATATATCGATGGCCCGCGATCGGATACGGGAATTGCGCCGATGGCGGGGCGAGGAGCTCGACGAGCGGAAGCCGGACGGGCGACGGAATTCTCTGCCT
>DATEHJ010000093.1:0-12261 GCA_035279645.1 Gemmatimonadaceae bacterium | reverse complement strand
GAGGCGTCGCAGGGGCTCAACGTCGCGCGATTGGCATCGCTGCGGGCCGGCATCCCCGTCGACGTGCCGTCGGCGACGATCAACCGGTTCTGCTCCTCGGGACTCCAGACCGTCGCGCTCGCGGCCCAGCAGATCATGGCCGACATGGCCGACGTCGTGATCGCCGGGGGCGTCGAGATGATGAGCCAGGTGCCGATGTCCGGTTTTCACACGCGTCTGGCGCCCGAACTCATCGAGTCGTACATCGGCATGGGCTTCACCGCCGAACGCGTCGCCGAGCGCTGGCATGTATCGCGCGAGGATCAGGATCGCTGGTCGCTAAGCAGCCAGCAGAAGGCGGCGAGTGCGTGGGAGCGCGGCGCGTTCAACGGCCAGATCGCGCCTGTGCCAGTGGCGAAAACAACGTGGCAGGGCGCGCGCAAGGAATCGTGCACCACGGAGGTCAAGCGTGACGAGCTGCCGCGTCCCGATACGACGCTCGAAGGGCTGGCCAAGCTCAAACCGGCATTCAAGGTGAAAGGAACGGTCACGGCGGGGAACTCGAGTCCCTACTCCGACGGCGCGGCGGCGCTCGTGCTCATGAGCCGAGAGCGCGCGAAGGAATTGGGCGCAAAGCCACTCGCCCGCTTCATCACCTTCGCCGCGGCTGGGGTCGAGCCGGATGTCATGGGTGTGGGGCCGATCAAAGCGGTGCCGAAGGCGTTCAAGCGAGCGAAGATGGCAATGAAGGACGTCAATCTGATCGAGTTCAACGAAGCGTTCGCGGCCCAGGTAGTCGCGGTAGTACGCGAGCTCAAAATGCCCGAAGACATCGTGAACGTGAATGGAGGCGCGATCGCGCTCGGTCACCCGTTAGGCGCTACGGGGTCGAAGCTGACGACGCAGCTGGTACACGAGCTCGGGGCGCGCGGCGGGGGTGTGGGGCTGGTGACGATGTGTGTGGGTGGAGGGATGGGAGGGGCGGGGCTGTTCGAGGTGTATGCATAAGGTGTTAGGTGTTAGGTGCTAGCTGTTAGTCGATTTCGCTAGCACCTAGCACCTAGCACCTCGTTAGGGCTGCCTATATCGGCCCACCAGCGCCGAGTCCCTCGATGCTCTTGTGGAGCGAGGAGACTTCATCATTGCTTCGATTTCCGCCATCTCGCGCGGGGCGCGCGAGACCCACTCGACGCCGTTCGCCGTGGCGATGTAGTCGTCCTCGATGCGGACGCCGATGTTCTTGTATCGGTCCACGGCGGGACGGAGCTTGGCTGCGAGGGTGCGATTGCGGGGCGTCGGCGGGAGGACGTCGAGGACGTCGGCGCGCACGTAGATGCCGGGCTCGATCGTGAACGCGCTTCCCGTCTCGATGACGTGCGAGTAGTAGAACTGATCGGGGTCGTGCACCTCGAGACCGATCCCGTGTCCCAGGCCGTGCATGTAGTACAGTTGGTACTGTGGACACTGCGCCGTCTGGCCGCCGAAGTCGCAGTCGTAGCTCGCGTCCGGCGACTCGATGAGTCCGAGCCGCGTTAGGCCCGCGGCGAGGACGGCCGTCGCCGAATCGGACATCAGATGGTCGGGGGCGCTGAGCTTGGCCTGTCGTTCGCCCGCGGCCTGCGCGTCCCGCACGATCTGATAGATCGCGCGCTGATCGGGCGAGTACTTTCCGTTCGCCGGAATCGTACGCGTCACGTCGGCCGCGTAGCCCTTGTACGACGCGCCGATGTCCATGACGACGAGATCGCCGCGCTCGATGAAGCGGTCGTCGATGTTGTAGTGGAGTGTCGTCGCGTTCGGGCCCGAACCGACGATCGACGCGAAGGACGGACGGTCGGCGCCATTGCGGCGAAACGTGTACTCGACGAGCGCCTGAATTTCAAACTCGTTCATCCCCGGCTCGAGCGCTTGCATTGCCTCGCGCTCGGCACGCGTGGTGATCTCGGCGGCCTGACGGATGAGGGAGAGCTCGCCCGGCGATTTCGTGCCGCGCAACTGCGTGACGAACGGCGTAGCGTTTTTGATGACGAGCGCGGGATGCCGCTGGTGCACCGAGGCGAAGAATTGTTGATCGGCGCTCAAGGTGCCTTGATCGCCGACGTCGGCGCCGGGGAAGTCGCCAACGACCCACATCGTGACGCCCGTCGCCGCGAGTGAATCGATGACCTTCGCGAAATCGTCGTGATCCCGCGTGGGGAGACCGGTGCGTTGGTGGGCGGCGTCGATGCCGAGTCGGGCACCGCTCCAGACCTCGCGCGCCGGAACTCGCGGCTCGACGAACAACGTGATCGTCACGCCGGCGGCGGATTTGATCATGATGAGCGCCGCGTCGGGCTCGCGGAGGCCGGTGAGATAGTTGAACGCCGGCGTCTGCTCGAAGGACAGATAGTCTTGCACCGGCTCGTTCGCGCCTAACGCGACGACGGCACCGGCGGGGATCTGGGCGAGAAGCGCCAGCCGCCGCTGCGCGTACTCGCTTGCGGCAAACTGCGCGCGGGCGGCGATCGGAGCGGCCGCGAGTACGAGCGCGAGTAGGTGAGTCCGAGGAGCCATGAACGCAAACACCGAGCGGGATGAAGCGAACAAGTTAGCTCCGCGCCCGTATTCGGCGTTGGCGAGAATCACCCCACGAGGATGTGTGCGCTTCCGGCCGCAGGCCGCGATGGCGTATAATTGCGCCAGCGTCAGACGGCTTTGTAACACCGATTCCTTTCTCCGTCACCCATCGTGCGCTCATGCCTCATACTCGACTTGTCATGTTGACGATGCTGTCACTCCCCGCGACCCTCGCGGCGCAAGCCACACACGTGACGATTCGCGCTGGGCGGATGCTGGACGGGCGTGGCGGCGTGATGGAGAACGTGACGATTGTCGTGCAGCAAAGTGTCATCAGCCGCGTCGATCGCGGCGCGCCCTCGTCCGGAACGACGTACGATCTGAGCCGGTACACCGTGCTGCCGGGTCTCATCGACGGGCACGCGCATCTGAGCTGGTACTTCAATCGCAGCGGACGGTATCACACACCTAACGACGGCGATACGCCGGTGCAGTCGATGCTCGCCATGACCGGCAATGCATTCGCGACGCTGACATCGGGGGTGACGACGATTCAGAGCCCCGGCTCGCCCGAGGACAAGGACCTCCGCGACTTCATCGCCGCCGGACCGACACCCGGCCCGCGCATTCTGACCTCGCTCCAACCGATCAGCAGTCCGCGAATCACGCCGGACTCGATGCGCGAGATCGTGCGTCACCGCAAGGCAGAGGGCGCGGACTTCATCAAGATCTTCGCGTCGGCGAGCATCCGCGACGGCGGTGCGCAGACGTTGTCGCAAGAGCAGCTCGATGCGATTTGTGGTGAAGCGAAGGCGCAGGGGCTCCGGACGCTCGTCCACGCGCACAGCCCTGAGAGCATGAAGGCGGCGACGCTCGCCGGTTGCACGCAGATCGAGCATGGCGTGTTCGCGACCGACGAGGTGCTGCACCTCATGGCGGAGCGTGGTACGTACTTCGATCCGCAATGCGGTTTGGTGTTCAAGAACTATCTCGAGAATCGCGCGAAGTACGAGGGGATCGGGAACTACACCGAGGCGGGATTCGCGGCGATGGAGAAGGGAATTCCCCTCGCGGTCGCGGCCTTCAAGCGGGCGCGCGCGATCCCTGGACTCAAGATTGTGTGGGGGACGGACGCCGTGGCGGGCGCGCACGGCCGCAACGTCGAGGATCTGATCTGTCGAGTCCAGGACGGCGGCCAGCCGCCAATGGAGGCAATCATCTCGGCAACATCGTTAGGCGCGCAGGCGATGGGATTGGGCGGCCAGATCGGCGCGATCGCGCCTGGCTATCAGGCCGACCTGATCGGCGTAGACGGGGATCCGTCAAAGGACATCACGGCGCTGCGACGGGTGGTGTTCGTGATGAAGGGCGGGCGGGTCTATCGGATGGACGGGAACAGCACGTCTTTGGCTACGCCTTTGCCAGCCTCACGGTAAAAACCGAACCCTTGCCAGGCTCACTCCGCACGGTGAGCTCGCCGCCCATCCCCCGAGCCAGATCCCGACTGATCGCGAGTCCAAGGCCCGTACCCTGGCGTTGGCCGGCATAGGCGCGATCGACCTGGACAAAGGGCTCGAAGATCGCCTCGAGCTTGTCGGCGGGAATGCCGACGCCAGTGTCGCGCACTTCGATGAGCACATTCGTATCGAGCGTCGAACAGCACACGTCGACGCTGCCACCGTCGAGAGTGTAGCTGAACGCGTTGGACAAAAGGTTCACGAGGATCTGACGCAACTTCTCCGGATCGGCCGAGGCGCTCGCGCCGGGACAGTCGGAGCGCACGCTGTAGGTGATGCGTTTTGCCGCCGCGAGTGGCGCGACCAGCTCCTCCACCGAAGCCACCGCCTGATCGAGGCGGATCGATTTGATGTCGTACTCGAGGCGGCCGCTCTCCACCTTCGCATAGTTTAAAATATCATTAATCAAGCCGAGCAGGTGCTGCGAGCTCCGCTGAATCCGACCCAGGTCAGCTTGCTGCTCGGCGTTGACTGATCCGTGAATGCCGACGTCGAGCAGTTGGGCATATCCCATGATCGCGTTAAGTGGTGTGCGCAACTCGTGACTCATGGCAGCGAGGAACTGGCTCTTGGCGCGATTCGCCTCCTGCAGTTGCGTCGCCTGCTCGGCGAGCAATCGGCGGCTCTCTTCTGCCTCCGCAAAGAGCCGTGAATTGTCGATCGCCTGAGCCGCGCGGATCGCCAACTCTTCGGCGACCTCGAGGTCGTGCTGATCGAAGCGTCGTCCCGATTCGGCGGTGACGAATGACAACGCACCGAAGATCCGCTCGCGCCCGCGCAGCGGAACGACGATGAACGAGCGCAGGCCGAGCGCGCGAACCAGGCGCCGGTGCTCGTCATCTGGCGTCATGTCGGCGAGCATCTCCTCGGTCACTTCCGTCACGAGCTCGCTGCGACCGGAGCGAATGACGGCCCGGACACCGTATTGCGACTCCGGCCGATTCGCATAACGGTCCGCCAGGACCCGCGCGTCGCCCGTCTTTCCGGGATCCCGATGCATCGTCTCGACGCGTCGAATCGTCTGGTCTTCCTCCACGACGTCGACGGCGTACCAGTCGGCGAAGGTGGGAACGACGACGCGACTCAGCTCGCAGAGCATCCGCTCGCTGTCGACCGATGAGATGAGCACGTTGCTCGCCCGCAGGAGCAGCTGCTGCGTCGCCTCCATGCGCACACGCCCGGTGAGATCGCGCAGGTACGCCGTGAACACCGGCGTTCCTGGAATCGGCACGCGCGTGATCGCGAGCTCGCAGGGAAAGAAAGAACCGTCAGCGCGCATCCCCTCGACTTCGACGCGTTTGCCGAGAAGAGAGCCCTCGCCGGTCTGCCGAAAACGCGCGAAGCCGCGGCAGTGTGCGTCGCGCAGGTGCGGCGGGATGATCGTCTCCGCGAGCTGCCGTCCGAGCACGGCGCCGCGCGAGTGCCCGAAGGTGCGCTCGGCCGCCGGATTCCACTCGAGAATCCGTCCGTCGTGATCGATGGTGATGACACAATCGAGCGCGATCTCGACGACGGCCGCGTTGCGCACGCGTTGCGCAAGCTCGGCGTCGAGCGCGCGCCGGCTCTCGAGAAAGACACCAAGCTGAAAGCCCAAGCTCGTCGCCGTCTGTAGCAGTTGCTCGTCGGGCGCCTCGAACTGCTCGCTGTACAGCTCGACGACGCCGGTGACGACGAGCCGGCGTGGCGCGTTCGAGGACTTCTCTTCGCTGTCCTCGTCACGGTGCGGAAATCCGAAGACGGGAAAGGCGAAGACGGAGTGGAGTCCCTCACGTCGAGCAATCTCCTGTCGTGGCAGACGGTCGACGTCGCTGGCGTCCTTGATCGAGACGGCCTCACCGGTTTGCCAAACGAGTCCAGGGATTCCACGGCCGCGCGCGAACGTATGAGCGCGCGTGGCCGCGTCGAACTCCGGATAGTCTCGCGAACGCCAGACGGCGGCACATCGGAGGAGCTGCCGCTCATCGTCGAGAAGCCAAAACGCGCCGAACTGCCAATCGAGTTGGGTCCCGACCGCCGACAACACACGAGGGAGAGCGTCCTCGACGGTCTCCGACTCGGCGAGTGCGCGGCTGACGGCGTTCTGAACGAGCAGCCGACGGTCCAGGTCGTCGCGCTGATGTATGCTCGTGGCCGTGGGGGTTAGGGGTTCATACAACCATGGCAGAGTGCGTACCACGCACAGTCGAAAAGGCCCTGGTTTTGATGAGCGCATCACAATTCTTGTGTCACGCAAGACGAGATGGCATGCCAACACCTAACGAGGCGCAGCGAATGCGAGAAGAGGCATCTGGTTCTCGTAATGCGAAAGGACTTCGTCCTCGAGGTGCAGCACGCTCGCACTCGTTGAGAGCGTCTCTGGAGGAATCCCGCGATATTCTCGAGAGCCATGAGCTGAGTTCCTGGCGTTCTCTCGTGGGATGGAATCGGGTTGGAGAGTGAGTGATGAAGTGTCGATGAGCGCGTGCCGAGGACTGCGAGTGATCTGCGAAGTACAGTCGTGATTGAACGGGTCTGATAACGTGTCGCTGTATGCTCTGCGCGTGTCGTTCCCCGATCTGCTCGTAACCGACGGCGGAAGTGACGTTGCGCGACGAAGTCGCATCGTGCGCGCGCGGGAACAGCGCCGAGTGCGGAAAGCGAGCGACGTCGGTGGTGAGGCGTGCTGGCTGCCGCCGGCAGCGAGCGTCGTGCACTACGAGGGCCGAGCCGTGGAGCCTCGAAGGTCCGAGCGTCGCTACGAGGTACACAGCGTCATGCCCGGGGCACGAGGCGTGGTCTCAGGAGGGTGCGGGCTGTCAGAGCGGGTGCAGTGGCTGCGCGGGGGTGCAAGGTGGCTGCCTGGCGAGGGCCAGCGAGTCTCTGTCGGATCGCGACGCGTGTTCGCCCGAAGACGGTGGGTGTCAGAGAGCGCGAGCGAGATGGCGCGTCAGGCGCGGCGCGTGGCGACGCGAGATCCTCGTGTTGCAACGCGAGATCGGTGCATGAAGAACGGCGGTTCGGTGCGCGAAGTCATACGCTCGCGAGACATGTCGTCGTTCGGCATCTGAAACACCGACCTCTCGAAATTCTAATCATCATTCGCCATGCGGTTGTCGAGAATATGGAAAGGCTAGTTCGACACAGCTTGTTGATGGTGGCGGAGGACGCGATGGGAGTCTGGCCGCAGCCGATCGAAGGCAACCGCGTCGCGCTGGAACTAGGCATTGCCCCTGACCAATTGAGCGCCGCCAAACCCATTCTCTTAGCCAGAGCGGCAGAAGTCCGCGGCATGGTTTGCAAAAGTCGACGAGGCGCGTGAAAAGTCGGCGTTCTCGTGATGATAGTGCGGCGCGGCGTGCAGTAAGTCTGGCACGAGCCTGAGTAAGTCCTCGGTCGGGTGCTGGAACGCGCCGGCGGTCGCGGCTAAGGTGGCGCGTCGTTAGGGGAAGTGGCAAGCGACGATCCCGAAACCGCGATACTGTCGTGCATTGTTCGACGAGCAACCGTGCAAGCCCCTTCTAGTCCACGCGACATGTGAAGAGTCACGGCTGTTCTTCGTTTCCGGATGGTGAAAGTCTCGATCAGCTTCCGCTTATTGGTCGGACCTGTCGCCACCAGTCTTCGTAGACGCTCGGCGAAATCTCCGACGGCTTGATCTCGCTTCGCCCGCCCCAAAAGACGTTGGTGTACGAGACGGGCATGCCGACGCTCGCGAGATGATCGTCAATCGCTTGCTTGTGCGCGAGCACGGTCGGTTTATCGGTCCCGTGCGCGACGGCCATGATGTTCACATTTGCGAACTCGGGACCGCCCTCGCGCCAATATGCGTGTGTGAGAATGTGGTGCCGGCCGACCTCCCGTCCCGCTTCGATCTCTCGCCCCTCTGGCACGCGCCAGTGAAAGAGCGCGTTGTAGCGCGTAACGCGTGTTCCCGCGGCCGATGGCTTCACGTGCTCCAGGAAAGTCGAGAAGCGGCCGATGACTTTGCGCGCACCGAGCTCCTCCGCGATGCGCACGAACTCCTCGAACGACTCGCCTGCCTCACGAGCTCGCAACTGCCAAATGTCAGGACGAATTTCGTCGACGCGCAGCTCGCGCTTGAGCGCCTCGAGCACGAGCCACTCGCGGCGCGTGAGCTCGACGACGTTGGTGTCGATCACCGCTCCCAGTTCGTCGCTCTTCGCGCCCGGCTCCATCCCCTTGCGTCGAACATGACCGACGCCCAGCGTGAACAGTTTCTTCGCCGGCATCGCGCGATAGGATTCCGCGCCGATTCGATCCGCGAGCAGATCGCAGTGCGCCGTCATCGAAAATCCCTGCGGGACTTTGAGCGTCGTCCACAGGCGATAGGCCGAGCCGGTCGTCGCGCCGTCGGTCGAGCGAATGACGATGTGCCCCGAGAAGGGATCCTCGCGCCACATGAAATCGAAGGCGCTGTCGAGTCGCTCGGCCGGCACGCGCCAGGCGACGAGCGCACCCGGTGCGAGATTCGTCGCCATGAGCGTTTGGCGAATGCGCCGAATGGTGCCCGACGCGAGCATGGCGCGCAGGCGCTCCAATACCGTGTCGAGCGGGAGATCACTCAGTCGCGCGATCTCGCCGAAGGGATCGGTGAGAAAGCCAGCGATGCGATCCTCGGACACGGCGAGGATGCGCGCGTTGATCGGGTCGCCGATCTCCGTCGGGAGACTCGGCGCCGGGATCGGGGAGTGGGTGATGGCCATACGGTAGATATAGCATATGGACACGCCAGGCGGCTTGGCGCGGGCCGTGCACCATAGCCGATTCGTGCAACGGAGCAAGCCTACGCATGCCCGCGCGGCTGCGGGACGCGCGGCACTCGCCGCGCTTGCGGCGTTCGTCCTCACGGCGCTGATCGACGAGCCCACGGCGCTCGATCGCGCGTTATACGCGCGCGCGGGCCGCGGCTACAACCGCCGCTTGGAGCGTGCGCAACGCCCGCTGGAAGTCTTCGGACTACCCGGCGTCCACATTCCGCTCGCCTTCACGCTCGCCGGGAGGATGCGACGGCGCGGCCGGCGCGGCGGTTCCACGATCGCGATGGCCGCGGTAGCGGCGTGGGCGGCGGTGCGCCTCTCGCGTGTGTTCCTCTACCGCCCAAGGCCGCCCCGTCCTCCGGGTCGCGGGCCGAAGTCGGAGAGCACCTTTCCGAGCGGACACACGACGGAGATGACCGCGCTGGCGCTGGTCGTCGCGCAGGTGCTCGCCGATGAGCGAATGCTAACGCCTCGTCAGGCGTCGGCGCTTCGTGTCGGGCTCCCCCTCTTGATGGGGGCGGATCGCGTGTACGTCCGCGAGCACTGGCTCACCGACGTGCTCGGCGGCTGGGCTTTGGGCGCCGCCGTGGGGTCTTCTGTGCTTTTCGTTTCGTCTTTGGGCGCTTAGCTGCCGGACGCTTCTTCCGCGGCGTTGAAGGCTGCTCGCCTTCGAGCGACCGCCACAGGTACCAGCTCGCGACGCTCGCGTGCGGTGTCCAGCTCTTGCCGATGCGCTTCACGTCCTTGGGCCCGGGCTGCTTGCGCAAGCGATAGGCGCGGCGAATCGCGTTCTGGATGCCGAGGTCGAGCTCGGGCAGCACGTCGGGCCTGCCGAGTCGGAAAATGAGGAACATGTGAACTGTCCAGCGGCCAATGCCCTTCACCTGGACGAGTCGATCGATGATCTCGTCGTCTCCGAGATGGTCGATCGTCTCCGCTGCGAGCGGCACGCTGCCGCTTTCGACCTTGGCGGCGAGGTCCTTGAGATAGGAAAGCTTTTGCCGCGACAGGCCGGCGCCGCGGAGCAGTTCGTCAGACGTCGCCAGGAGCTCCGGCGGCGTCGGCGGACGATCGCCGTACAGCCCGTGCACGCGGCCGAGGATCGTCGATGCGGCCTTGCCCGACAGCTGCTGATAGACGATGGACCTAACGAGCGCGTCGAAGTGTGTGCCCTCGCGACGTTGCTCGAGCCGACATGGTCCGACGCGGTCGATCACTCCCGCGAGTACGGGATCGACACGCTTCAGGTGGCGAATTGAGGGATCGTGCATGCTCTAAGAATGCGCACGATGTCAAGGCGCTGACGCCAGGTGCCGAGCCACCTTCTTGATATCGGCGAGGAACTCGCGCTCGGCCACGGCGCGCGCGGCAGCGTCGGGCGAGCGCAGCACCGATGACGGATGCACGGTCGCGATGACCTTGCCGCCGCTCGGCGCCTCGACGACGCGGCCGCGTTGCTTCGTCACGCGAAACGTCTTACCCATAATTGCCTGCGCGGCGGTCGCGCCAAGGCAGAGGACGACCCGGGGCTTCACAAGGCGAATTTCCTCCACCAGCCAGGGATGACACGCCCGGACCTCGGCGTCGTTAGGCTTCTTGTGGATGCGACGCGCGCTCTTCGCACCGCGCTCCCACTTGAAGTGCTTCACCGCGTTCGTCACGTACACGTCGTCGCGCTCGATTCCCGCGGCGTCGAGCGCGCGGTCCAGCAGTTTCCCTGCCGGGCCAACGAACGGATGACCGGCCCGATCCTCCTGATCGCCGGGTTGCTCTCCGACGATCATGACGCGGGCGCGCTTCGGCCCCTCCCCGAACACCGTCTGTGAGCCGAGGGTCCAGAGATGACAGCCGCGACAAGTCATCGCCGCGCGCCGCAGCCTCGCCAGTGTTGGCTTTGGCGGAATGAAGTCCGCGGCCGAGGTGGCCGCGGTGGCGCGTTTTGGCATGTCCACGGAGCGGGCAAGTGCGAGGCCAAACCCCGCGATTGCCGTTTATGGTTAGTTATCAGACTGATGTCGGGTCGTGCAACGTCGACGTCAGTCGAACTCTCCTTCGCTCCCCACCCCAATGTCCCGCCTTCTCAACTATTTCTTCCGTGGAGTGATCGTTGTTGCTCCGGTGGCGGTCACGATTTATGTGTGCTTCGCCATCTTCACGAGCATCGACAACTGGCTCGGGTTCCGAATTCCCGGCGTCGGTTTTCTGCTGACGATTGTGTTGATCACGCTCGTCGGCTTCTTCGCTTCGAACCTGATCACGAAAGGGCTGCTTGCCGCCGTCGAGTCGACGCTCGAACGGCTGCCCTTCGTGCGGCTGCTGTATGGCTCGACGCGCGACTTGCTGAGCGCGTTCGTCGGCGAGAAGCGACGCTTCGACAAGCCGGTGCTCGTCGCGCCGATGCCGGAGAGCGGGATCCGGGTGCTGGGGTTTCTGACGCAGGAATCGTTGGCGGTGATCGGCCTGCGCGAGTACGTCACGGTCTATGTGCCGCAGTCGTACGGCTTCGCCGGCCAGCTGATTGTCGTGCCAGCGACGCAGGTGTCCGCGCTACCCGCTGAAAGCGCGGATGTGATGGCGTTCATCATTTCAGGCGGCGTTACACAGATGCCTGAGCGGCGGTCGGTCTGACGGGCCCCCACCGGTGCCAGTCCGTCGCACGGTGTTCGGACTTTCCTCAGATCCTGTTATTTGACTAAAGCCAACCGCCGTTTCCTTTCCTGAAACGCACTGTCGTCGCGCGTTAGCGTTCGTTCAATAGCGAGATCTACACGATCGACGATGCGCTGTGTGTTGTCGATGCGGTCCTCCTCGAGGGGATGCGATGCGAAGAACGTCTGGACGATGCCGGGCTGCTGATTGCGCGCCGCGAGCAACACCCGAAAGAGCGCCGGAATTCCCTCGGGGCTGATGCCGGCGCGCACCGTGTTCGCGACGGCTTCCGAGTCCGCCTCGGCCTCGGATTCGCGGCTGTGATGCGCGAGCCAGGCGGCACCGCCGACGTCGATCGCGACACGGGCGGTTTGGCTGTCGCAGAAGCTGGTAATGGTGCAGAAGAGCGCGACGCCGATGCGGGTGCCTCCGCTCCGCTTCAGTTGCTGCACCGAATGGCGCCTAACGACATGCCCGATCTCATGGCCGAGGGCGCCGGCCAGCTCGTCCATCCGGTCGGATCGCTCGATGAGCCCGCGATTCACATATACGAATCCGCCGGGGAGCGCGAAGGCGTTGACATCTTTGCTGTCGATCACCGTGAAGCGCCAGGGCAAGTTGGCGCGACTCGTCCCGGCGGCGAGACGGGCGCCGAGCCCCTGTACGTAGGCAGTGACGACGGTGTCGGTGACGAGCGGGAAGCGGGTGTCGATGTCCTCAGCGTTCTCTCGGCCGAGCGCGATCTCCCGGTCTTCGGAGACACTACAGCCCACAGTGAGCGCGAGAAGAAGCGCTAACGCGGA
>DATEHJ010000092.1:0-9326 GCA_035279645.1 Gemmatimonadaceae bacterium | reverse complement strand
CGCGCAGCACGGCGTCGTTGCCTTTCGAGACTCGGCGACCTCTCCGACGGCGCTGGTGTCGGCGGTCGCCGCGGTGGCGTCGGCTATGGAAGATGTGGCGTTCTTCCGGCTCGCGCATAGCCTGCTCTCTGCCTTACTAATCGTGCTGCCCGACAGCGAGATTCTGCTTCGGGGCCGAGCCATTGCGCACCAGGCTCGACTCGCGCGTCACCTCGGCGAGACGGCCTCCGCTCATAGCTACTATGAGGAGGTCGAGCGCCTCGGTAGCGAAGCCGGCTTGCCCGAGCTCACCGGTCGTGCCTTCGCCGGTTTCGGCATTCTTGCTCAGATCCGCGGCGATTTCCCCGAGGCGCGGCGTAAATTCCATTCGGTCATACAGCTCAAGGGCGCCGCGCCGGAATCGCTCAGCATCGCCCATCATCAGTTGATGGTCGCCGCGGCGGCCGCGAACGAGTACGACACGGCGGCAATGCACGCTTGGCGTGCGTTCAAAGACGCGGCCCCGTCACAGGAGAGCGAGGCGCTGATCAACCTCGCGCAGCTTCTCTTCGACGCCGGCCATCCGCGAGCTGCCTTACGAGGCTTTGCGGCGGTGCTGGTGCGCAAGCTGATTTCGCGGCATGCGCTGCCGGCGTTAGGTGGCGCGGCTTGCGCGGCAGCGGTTGCGTTACCGCGTCCCGCGGCGCGAGCGTTGGTGAAGAACTTCGCCGAACGACTCGACTGCCTCGTTACGAGCCTTCGAAACGGCGAATCGCTCCCGTACCCCAGCGCGTCGGCACTCGTCGAAATGAGCGAGGCGCTCGCACACGTTGGCGAAGAGGGACGCGCAAGAGACGTCGCGAGCCGCGCGGACGTGCTCGCTTCGAGTCATGGGTATTACCAGCTCGTTTACCGACTCGAGAATCCCACCCTGGTCGCGCCCAAGAAGCCGGCGGCGATTCACGCCTCCACGAGCGCAATCATCGCCGCAGTCGACGAGCTCGAAGGAGCGGAGCTCGTCGGCGCAGCAAGTTGATTCCAGCTACTCCCGCACTACGGACAGACTACGCCCTGACCCACGGTATAGCCGCTACGGCATAAATCGGAGTCGTGGTTCGGAGTCGGAGTCGGCGCGGTCGGCGAAGCGCACGCGGCCAGAGCGGACACGGCAGCGACGGCGAGGAGTACTCGAAGGGCAGCGAGGCGGGACATCGAAGCTCCGGGTATTGGGGAAGCGGGGGAGGGACTCGGAGTAGCAGAGTGCGCGGCTAGCTCATCCTGCAGCGGAACAAGTAGCGCCGGCGCTGGCGCGTCGCCGTTTCACCCGTGCGCCTTGCGTTTCATGGTGTTACCCTTTGGCCCCATGGCTGCCGGCAATTTCCTCCCGCATCGACGCAACGGCGAATCCTCTGCCTCGGAAAACACCGGCGCGGGCCTGCACGCTCGCGTCGCTGCGCTCGTTCTGGGACGGCTCGAGCGCGCGCGACTGCAGGATGCAGTGCGTGGAAGAGCCATTCTCGAACATGTCGACACCGTCACGGCCCTCGAGCAGCTCGTGGCACGCTCGGTCCCGCGCGTCTCGGCGGTCATCGCCGAGCCATTCGACATTCGTCGCACGCCCGTTGCGCCAACGCTCGCGCGACTCAAAGCGGAATACCCCGGCGTCGCGCTGATTGGATTCTGTCAGCCGGCGCACAAATACTCAACTGAGATCGTCGCATTGGTACACGCGGGCGTTCACGAGTTGGTATTTCGCGGCGTCGACGACAGCAGCGCCGCGTTTCGACAAACACTTGCGCGTGCATCCCAAACGTCAGCGGGCCGGCAGGTACTCGACGCCCTCGAACCGCACCTCACCACGGAAGCGCTGTCGATCGTGCAGACGTGTGTGCAGTACGCCTGGCCCGACTTCAGCTCGCGCGCGCTCGCTCAGGTCCTCGGCGTCAACGTGAAGACGCTCGTCAAGCACTGCCGATCGAACGGTCTTCCGTCGCCGGGCGCGCTACTCAACTGGGTGCGACTGATGGTCGTCGCGTATCTGCTCGAGGCGGAAGGGCGCGCGCTCGAGCATGTCGCCGCGTCTTTCGGTCTCGACTCGGCATCCCCGTTACGCAACTTGATGAAACGCTATACTGGACTGCGCTCGCTCGAGGTGCGGACAGGTGGCGGGCTGAAGGTCGTTATCGAGGCCTTCCTGCGCGACGACGCATTCGGCCGGCAAGAAGGAAAGACAAGAGGCGACGACCAGCCGCGCGTGAGCGATCTCGAATAAACGCACGTCTGAAATCAGATCGTCGATGTGATCGTGGGCGGGGGACCCTCCGGGTCACTAGAGACAATCCTGCCATTGGCTCAATGTGGCGTTAGGCATCCGCGACCGAATGGCAGGATTGGGTTCTTCAGGAGATTTTGGGATGTTGCTCTGCGAGGTGCCTGGCTCAGACCATCATCGCTGCGGCCAATGCGGGTTGGAGAGCAGCCGGGACGCGAATTGCGCGAATCTGGAGCGAGTCCAACTCTGTGACGCCGGCGTCCGGCGCGCGCGAGTAGTGGGATTTGACGAAGCCGGTTCCCGATCCGTGCCGCAATGACAGCAACGTTCGTGGCTGTGTCGCCTTCCAAAGAAAGAAACACGAGATGCGAGCCCGCTCGTAGAGCCGTAACGCCAACCGGTTGGATTCGCTCACATTCGAAGGACATTCGCGTCCAGGAAACTCTGCGCTCTCCAGGTCTGAATGGCGCGCGAGCTGAGTTGCACGCACGAATTCTGGGAAATGCCCGCATGGAGAGTCCAGAGTTTAGGGACGCTAATCTCGCTAATCCAAGCGAATCCAATCGCGCGCACCTTCAGCTGTGAATAAGCCGGCCGAGGGGAATCCAAGGTTTTCTCGCTTCGTCCACTCCCTCAAAAAACCATCGAAGAGATGATGGGTGGTCGGTCGACAAAACCGATACGCCGCGCGATTGGATTCGCTCAGATTCGCGCGATTAGCGTCCCAAAATTTCTAGACTATCCAGGCGGCCCGCCGACCGGACAACTCCCGGAAATTCCTGAAGAACCCAATCCTGCCATGCGGTCGCGGATGCCTAACGCCGAACGGAGGCAATGGCAGGGATTGTCTATAGTGCCCCGGAGAGCTCCCGCCCGCGATCCCAGGTACGAGAGCCTTCTCGGCATGACAAGGTCAGCTGGCGAGCCGTTGCGGGCGGGAGGCGCTGAGCGCGGCGAGGAACGAGGGCAGGAGCGCCGAGGCCCCATCTCGCCAGATCTCGCGCATGCCGATGCCAGTGCAGGAGCGATACGCCCGGCTCGCGGTCCGCACACTGCCATAGCCCGCTTCGACCGCGATCACCCACTGCGCTTCGTCCCAGCTCATGCCTTCGACGCGCGCGGTGAAACCGGCGGCCGCGCCTCGGAAGAGCCGTCCCCATTTGAGCAGCACGTGCGGCGCTGGCCAGCCGCGCCGCGCCACCTCACGCGCCAGCGATCGTTTGGCGAGCGCGATCCGCATCGCAAGCTCATCGACGGTCTCGGGCGGAACAGCCGAGACGCAGGCATGGACGATCCGTCGCAGCAGCGGTGAAACGGACGCCGGCAGCATGCCGAGGACGGCGGCCGGCGCGCGCTCTGCATAACGACGACGCCGCGCGCGCCGCGTTCCCCGCGTTCGCGCGCGCCCGAAGTCGTCGATGTCGAGCACCGTCTCGTCGGGATCTGGCTCGTTAGGTGCAACGAGCTCGCGCAACACGGTCGGGAAGTCGTCCACATGCCGGAACGCAAAGTGCTCAGCGCCGGCACGCGCCGCGTGCAGTACCTCGCGCCCTGGCGCGCTCTCGTCGAGACAGGCAACGACCACCGGCAGCTGCGGGCACCACGACTTGATGCGCCGGATCAGCGCACCGACCGCGGTTCCGCGTCGGCCGCGCAGCCCGATCACCACCAGCGCCGGACACTCGTCGCGCAAACTGTCGACGAGCGGGTCACCACCAGCATGGAATTCGAGAGCGAAGGGAGGCTCGCCGGTGCGCATCGTCAGCGCCCTGCCCAGCGCATCGTCCTTCCGCCCTACCACCACTATGCGAGGAAGCATCCAGACCTCCGCTCAAGATCATCTCACGACGATGCTAGTCCTTCACGAAACAGCACGCCGTTTCATTACGGGTAAAGCGGGTTTCACGGCGGCGACAAAATGCCTTGCGCAAAAAACGCTGTGACGAAACGCGTCAGTCGTCGTCAGTGGCGCCGTACTGACGCGTCGCTACTGATACTGGATGTAGAGAGGCCGCGGGAAGAGTGACAGTATCTGCGATGGCGTCATCAACGCGTCGCCTTGTCTCGTATCGTTGCGATAGAAGAGCTTGAACCCAGTGTACTCAACTGGATAACGCGCTACGTAGCGACGATAGGACTCGCGTTTCATCCATGGTGGACCCCATCCATCCATGTTGATCACGACCTGCACGCGCGGATCGACTCTTATCCGCGTTGAGTGCGTGAGCATGTCGCGCGTGAAGCGGTGCACGACGAGAACCTTCGGCGGCAATGAATCCTTCGTCACGAGGTCTGCGAGCACATCGACCGCTTCATTAATGTCGCGCGCGTCGAGCGTGCCAATGCGTGAGCCGGGGGTTCCCTTTGGTCCCATGGCGAATTCCGGATCGATGCCGAGGTGAACATCCGGACGTTTGAGGAACGGCAGTACTCGCGGCAGCTCCTCCTCGAGCGTGCTGCGTCCCAACTGGACGTCGAGAAAGAGCAACGCGCCGTGACTGTGTGCCCACCCATACACTCGCTCGATGAGTGCGGTGTCGGCGCGCTGCCGGTACTTGCCGTCTCGACCCGGTGTCCCCTGCGCGACGACGGCGATGAGGTGCAGTGCTGGCTGGACCGGTATCGACGTATCGGCCGCGGTCCACTTCGCTACCTCGCGATCGAGGCGCGCCAACATGGAGTCGACAGGCTTCTCGGCGAGAATGCCCATGCGCCGCGAGAGTGGGTTCCCGTAGAACGCAACGATGCGACGCGCCGGCAGGATCGAACCCTCGAGCGGCGTCGGCGCCGCGGGCCAGTCAGGTTGCGAGTCGCGCGCGGTCGTGTCACGAGCGAGCGAGTCGCGCACGCGCTTGACCGGCGGGCGTAGGGTGTCCTGCTGCGCGAACGCCAGTACTGGGCAGGCGAACGCGAACATCAGCGCGAGTAGACGACGCGGCATAGCTGAAAGGTGCTAGGTGCTAGGTGCTAGGTGCTAGTGCGTGGCGTCCGAGGCAGAACTCTGCTACGCTCTAGCCGCTCACGCACCACGCCCGACGCCCAACGCTCAACGCGATGTGGCCCCAGAACTACAATCCGTTAGGCAGCACCGCGCTCTCGACCGTCGTTGCCGGACTGCCGCTCATCGTTCTGCTCGGGCTACTCGCTTCGCGACGCGTGCGCGCGCATGTCGCGGCGCTGCTCGCACTGGCGATGGCGCTCGCGGTGGCGATCGGAGTGCTTGGCATGCCCGGCGGCATGGCCGCGAGGGCGGCGATCCTCGGCGCGGCGTACGGGTTCCTGCCCATCGGCTGGATCATTCTGAACGTCATCTTTCTCTACAACCTCGCGAACGACCGCGGCCTCTTCGTGCCGCTCCAGGCGCGTGTCGTCGCGATAACGGGCGATCGAAGACTTCAGCTTTTACTCATCGCGTTCTGTTTCGGCGCGTTCTTCGAGGGAGCGGCGGGGTTCGGGACGCCGGTCGCGGTGACGGGAGCGATCCTCATCGGACTGGGATTTCCCGCGCTCGAGGCGTCGGCGCTGTCGCTCATCGCCAACACCGCGCCGGTCGCCTTCGGCGCACTCGGCACGCCGATCATCGCACTCCAGGGCGTGACGTCGATCGACGCGCGTGAGCTCAGCGCGATGGTTGGCCGACAGCTGCCGATCTTTTCCATGATTGTGCCCTTCTGGTTGATCTGGGCGTACGCGGGATTTCGGCGCACGCTCGAAATCTGGCCCGCGCTCCTCGTCGCCGGCGTCGGCTTTGCCGTCCCGCAATTCCTCGTGTCGAACTTTCACGGACCATGGCTCGTCGACATCGTCGCGTCGCTCACGTCGATGGCCTGTCTCACGGCCTTTCTCCGCGTCTGGCGCGGCGGCGGCATCGACGTGTCGAAGACGCAGGCTGTCGCACGTCCGGCCATCGCCGGACCATCGCCCTGGATGCCCTGGATCATCCTCTCCGTGATCGTATTTCTCTGGGGACTGCCTAACGTCAAGGCTCGCCTCGACGCCATCTCGGCGCCGCGCTTCGCCATTCCGGGACTGGACAAGATGGTCCAGCGCGTGCCACCGGTCGTCGGGCACGCGACGGCGGAACCGGCGGTCTTCACCTTCAACTGGCTGTCGGCGAGCGGGACGGCGATTCTCGTCACGTCGCTCATCGTCGGCTTCGCTCTCCGTTATCGGCCGCGCGAGCTGGCGCGGCAGTACTGGCGAACGCTGGTGCTCGTTAGGCATTCACTGCTCACGATCTCGGCGATGCTGGCGCTGGGGTACACGACGCGGTACTCCGGTGAGGACGCCATCCTCGGGCTCGCCTTCGCGCACGCGGGCGTGCTCTACCCGTTCTTTGCGGCCCTTCTCGGCTGGCTGGGCGTCGCGCTCACCGGATCGGACACGGCGTCGAACGTGCTGTTCGGCAGTCTGCAGGTGATCACCGCCAAGCGACTGGGCCTCAACCCGACGCTCATGGCGGCCGCGAACAGCTCGGGAGGCGTGATGGGAAAGATGATCGACGCGCAGAGCATCGTCGTCGCGAGCACGGCAACGCGATGGTATGGCCACGAGTGGAAGATTCTGCGATACGTGTTCTTTCACAGCCTCGCCCTTGCGTCGCTCGTCGGGATCCTGGTGTTGTTGCAGCAGTATGTGTTTACGTGGATGCTGCTGAAGTAGGGGCTAGGGGCTAAAGGATTAGGGGCTAGGCCCCTATCCCTTATCCCCTAGCCCCTCTCCCCCATGACTGAGACTTTTCACGCTGTCGTCATCGGCGCGGGACCGGCGGGGCTGGCGACGTCGCGGGCGCTGACCCTACGTGGCGTCGATCACGTCGTGCTCGAGCGCGGCGAGATCGCCGACAGCTGGGCCAACGCATACGAGAGCCTAACGCTTCACACCGGCAAGCATATGTCGGGGCTGCCGGGGATGAAGCTGCCGCGCTCGGCGCCACTGTTCGTGCCGCGCGACGAGTTCGTCAACTATCTGCGCGAGTACGCAAAGCAGTTCGAGCTCCCGGTGCGTACGCACTGGACGGCAAAGGTCGTCGAGCGCATAACGAGCGGCGGCGACCGATGGCGTATCAAGGCAGCGACCCCTTCCGGTGATACATCGCTTGTCTGTCGCGCGCTCATTATCGCGACGGGGATCATGGCCAATCCGCGCCTTCCGCAAATCGCCGGCGCGGAAAAGTTCACGCGCGCCGGCGGCAGACTGATGCACTCGGTCGGCTATCGCCGACCGGGTGCCGATCTCATAGAAAAACGCATTCTCGTCATCGGCGTCGGCAACTCCGGCGGTGAGATCGCGAGCGAGCTGGCGCGCGCGAGCCAGGCACAAGGCAATCCGATGCACGTCACGATCGCCGTTCGCTCCGGCGCGAACGTCGTTCCGCGCGAGATACTCGGCATACCGGTGCAGTACCTCGCGCGCTACATCCGAAAACTTCCGCGCGCGCTGCGCGAGCTCGTCGTGCGCGGCGTCGGAAAAATCGTCGAGAGGCGACGTGGCCCGCCGGTGCTGCCGCGGCCAGCGTACGGTCCGCTCGACGCGATTCCGCTCATCGGATTCAATCTCGTCGACGCGATACGCGACGGACGCGTCGAAGTGCGCGGCGGCGTCGAGCGACTCACGGCGCGCGGCGCGGTGTTCGCCGATGGAAAGGCTCCGACCGAAGAGCCGTTCGATGTCGTGATTCTGGCAACGGGCTTCACGCCCGCGCTCGCGCCGCTCGGCCAACTGATCCGCGTCGACCCCAAGGGATTCGCGCTGCGGCACGATCGCGTCACCAGCGCGGACCACGAAGGGCTCTACTTCGTCGGTCACAACTACGACGCCACTGGAGGACTGTTCAATATTGCACGCGACGCACCGCTGGTAGCGGAGCTCGTGGCGCGTTGAGCGTGGCGCGTTGAGCGTGGCGCGTGGCGCGTGGGCGTGTGGAGAAGTGTCCGAGTTCGGCCATCGCGTCCCATTACCGAACATTCGCAGAGTGCTTAACAAACGCTGACACATCGCTAAGTAACTTTCGAACCGAGACATGCGTACAACGGATGTGCGGCATGCGTCTGGCCAGTACAACCCTTTCGGTCGGCGAACTGTCATAGGAAGTAAATGAGCCGTTCCAACGTCAGCGTGAAATCGTGATCAACTTCGTCGACCCATATGCCGATACGCAGGAGCTTCCCGTGTACAGCGGGACGCTCGGCGCGTCGATGCCGTGGGAGCGCGAGCAGATCGCGACGCACATTGGCGCGCAGTACCAGGTAGTGCGCGAGCTCGGCCGTGGTGGCATGGGGATCGTCTTCCTCGCGCGCGATATCGCGCTCCACCGACTCGTCGCGATCAAGGTGTTGCGAGAGGAATTCGCCGCGTCGGACGAACATCGCGAGCGATTCCGTCGTGAGGCACGAATGACGGCGCGGCTCAGCCATGCCAACATCGTCCCCGTGCACACGTTCGGTGAAGAGGGAAACTTCGTCTACATCGTGATGAAATACGTGCATGGCGAGTCGCTCGCCGAGCGATTGCGCATCGAGCAGCGCCTGAGCACGGAAGAGACGCGTCGCATTCTGTACGAGCTCGCGCTCGCGCTCGACTACGCGCATCGCGAAGGCGTCGTGCACCGCGATCTCAAGGCGGAAAACATCCTCCTCGAGCGCGGCACCGGGCGGCCGATGATCACCGACTTCGGCGTCGCGCTCCAGCGCTCACTGGATCCGGTGCGCTCGGAAGCGTCGCGCGCGTTCGGCACGCCGCACTACATGTCTCCAGAGCAGGCCGCGGGAGAGCTCGACATCGATGGACGCAGCGATCTCTACTCGTTAGGTGTGCTCGGCTACCGCATGCTGACGGGCGCGCTGCCGTTCGATGCGCCGACGTTCGAGTCGCTCGCCGCGAAGCACATCGCCGAGGCACACGTGCCGCTGGCCGAGGTGCTTCCAGCAGAGTTGCGCGAGCATCCGCTCCTCTTCGCCGCCCTCGAGCGATGTCTCGAGAAGAATCGCGACGCGCGTTGGCGGCATGGGCGCGACATGGCGAGCGCGATCGCGGAGCCAGTGCGCCGCCGCTGGCTGCGCCGCTCCGGCGGCAA